>JAZOQD010000075.1:0-11664 GCA_045655925.1 Acutalibacteraceae bacterium
CTTGATTGCAGAGCATCCTGCATTAATGAAGAAATGAAGGTTGCAACCTCTTATGCTTTGGCTTCACTTATACCGGAAAACGAAATCACTGAGGAGAATATTATTGCTTCTGCTCTTGATAAGAGAGTAGCTCAAGTTGTAGCTGAAGCCGTTGCTAAGACTGCAAAACAAACAGGTGTAGCGAGATTATAGTTTTAATTAAGCTGTAGAATGACTATAAATATTTGCTCAAACGTTTAAAAAGCGAGGTGAATTTCACCTCGCTGTTGCTATGTATAAAACCGCCCAAGACCCTATTTTGCCACCAATGCGTTCAATAGGGCAAACCGGCGAAAAAACTAGTATTTATGCAGGTTTCAAGCGGTTTGCCCTATTATAACGCATTCCTCGATTCTTCTAACAATACCTGTTGCTTTCATATATTCATTTCTCCTTAAATTACAAATTGTGTTGTTATTATCTGTATTTTGAGGGGATTTATACTGCAAGAGTTTACTTTTAAAATGAAATGTGATATAATGGCTTTACTTGCTATTATGTGTGTTTTGAAGAAAGGAAGTAAAATTATGAAAAAAGCGTTTACTATGTTTATTTGCCTAGCACTTGCTGTATGTCTTTCCGCTTGCGGAACAGATGCCGAAAGCGGCGTCGTGACAACCTCCAACGACAGTGCTGCACAAAACACCACGTCTTCAACAGAAAACGAAACAACCGATACCTCGACCACTTCAAAAACAACCATGACCTCTACTGCCACAAAGCCAACCCCGACTTTCAAAAACCCAAAAACCGATTTCAAATTTGGAAAATACGTTGCCAAATATTTCGATAACAACAAACAATCTTATCACGTATCTTCTTTGCAGTTTTTCAAAGATTTTGAAGGTGTCGAATATTATCGTGACAACTATTACACCAAAGAATATTGCAAAAAACAGTGCCAAGATCGTGGCGAAATGTTTGACGAGCAAAACTTTTCCTACGAAGACAAAATCACCGTGAACGGTGTGACGTATTACAGCATCGGAGATTTTGAGATGGTGGCTGATGCCTATAAAATAACCGAAACCGAAATTAAAGTAACATCCGATTTTGAACAATGGTCTGTCTTCCATCTCACTGACAGCGACCAAATTACACTCAAATCCACTAACAATAACCGTTACGCAAAGGTCAACACCATCTTTACCCTCACCGAAGAATAAAAAACAGCGGAGTGAATATCACTCCCCTGTTTCTTTATATTTCTCCACCACACTATGTATTGCCCAAGAGAATTTGTCGAAAAATGTCAATGTTGTATTAGATGGGTCGCCTTCTCTTATTCTCATCGTGCGGCGGATTTCTTTCGGAATAACAACACGACCCAGGTCGTCGATTCTTCTCATAATTCCGCTTGTTTTGACATATACAAAAACTCCTTTGTTGACAGATAATAGAAATGCTATCAAATCAACAAAGGAGTTTTATAAGTTATACTTCGGGTTAATAGAGCTTTGTGAACTCAAAATCAGGGTCAATTCCCAAATCTGAAAGTGCGCGCACTTTATTGTCTGCTATTTTCTGATCCAATTCATCAAAAAAGTTGTTTCCGTTTGTATCAATATCCACGATAAACGGACCCAGTTCATTAACCTTGAAGAACCATGCTGCTTCAATACTGCCCAATTCATCAAACAAATGAACATCTTGAACCTCAATAGAATCAATCCACAAATTTGGGCTTACAGAGCGGGGTGAAACATGAACGCATTTCTTTTCTTTCATCATCTTTGCGGTCTCGCTACCCATAGTGGTTTTTCCGACGATCATCTTAAGGTTCCACTCATCAACACTTTTAGCGCCCCATTTTTCGAAGCGGATGCTTGAAGTTGGCATAAACGAAACGAGTTTCCATTTGCCATCCTCTTTTATTACTATAGGGCCGTTATGGATTAGAATATTTCGGTCATCTGTTGAAAACGGAAGCTTATTTTTTTCATCAAAAATATATTTTTGAAGTCTTGAGCGGCAGGTAAAACATTCGCCGCTTATATAGACGGTATCACCTATTTTTAATTTTTCTACATCGCTATCTGTCAACGGTCCTGATAAATGATATTCTGCCATATTCTTTCTCCTATCTATCGCCAAACCAGTTGGGGCTTCTCATAAGAGTTACTTGTTCATTGGCTTCAATTCTTGATGATGCGCGGCGAGCGACCATACAGTTGGTGCTGGTGGCGCATGCAATGCCTGCTATATGGGTATAGGCATACTCAACATTGACCGCTAAAACCGAGGTTGTTCCGCCTGCGCCCAGAATTCCCACTCCCAGACTGTTGAGCGCTTTATATAAATCTTCCTCGATTTTTGCGAACATCGGGTCAGGGTGATGGGAACCAACAGTTCTGAGGCATGCCGCCTCTTTTGCAAGATTGGCTGCAACGTTTGCCGTTCCGCCAATGCCAATACCTAAAACCGAAGGAGGACAAACTGCACCCGCACGGGCAGAAGCCACGAAGCTATCTATAACAAATTTTTCGATACCGGCAATGCCGTCGGCAAAAGCCACAATTCTATGGCGAGTTCCACCAAAGCATTCACTGCCGCCGCCCTTCGCCGCATAGGATATCTCAATAAAATCTCCATCTACAAACTGATATGTAAAATCAGGAATGTTCATACCGATATTATTTCCAGGGTCAAAGCCTGTCAGGGGGTGCTTCATAGTAGCGCGAAGGTATCCCATTTTGGTGGCTTTTGCAACAGCGCGCCTTGCAGCATTTTCGAGCTCTACAAAACCGCCTTCGAGTTCGCATTGGTTTCCAACCTTGAAATAGAAAATAGGCCATCCGGTATCTACGCAAAGAGGGTTCTCTCGCTTTGCAGACATTTCCATACTTTCAAGAGTGGCAACAAGACCTTTCTTTGCATCAGGACTGCTCTCTCTTGCAATGGCGCTTTGAAAAGCCTTTTTTACGTCGGCCGAGATTTCTGTTGCGCCTCGTTTTATGGTTTCAAAAAGCACCTGTTCATAAACTTCTGTTTTAATCATTACCATTTCACCTCTATAGCGCCGTTATCCATTGCAATAACAGTGCCAAACTGTTTGTTTCTATCGTAAAGATAATCATAGATTATTTTTGTTTCTGCCTCATCCGCGAGTGCCGGCAAACCGGTCTGCATATCAAGTCTTATGGGATAAAGCAGCAGTTGCTGAAGCTTTCCGTCCTCAAAAGTCATAAATGGTATAAGGGAGCGGAAGTTGTTAACATCGCTATTAAGTCCGCCGTTTCCGCGTTTTGCTCTTTCGGCAATTTGCTCTCTTGCAGAAAGACCGTAAGGCAACTTATATTTTTCTCTGAAATCGTCAGGCAAACAGAAAACTCTATTATTCTGGAAGATAAAGTTACCGAGGCTGTAAAAAATAGGCTTTTCCTTATATATTTCGACTGCTTTAAGTTGGTGAGTTCCTGTGCCGATAACAGCTGAGGCGCCGGCGTCTATACATTTTCTGCAAAATTCAATAAGGAAATCGTCAGGCTCATCATCTGTATCATGCTTGATTTCGTGAGAATGAATATTTACAATAACATTTTCACATTCTTCAAGAGCTTCTTTGATTGTATTTTCTGTTCTTAACATATCAACAGAGTTAACCTTTGAAAATTTGCCCTCTGTCTCGGCCTCGCGGAAAGTGTATTCACCGAAACCAAAGCAACCGGCGGGAGGAAGTGGGGTATAACCGCCCATACGTGAACGGTTCCTTCTGCCATCTATATGAGTTCCTGAGGAGATTTCCTTTAAGGCTTTCATATGCTCGGCGGTAATATGATATTCAATTGAAAATCTGAGCGGATTCAAACCCGGTCTGCCCGGGAGGTAATCCGAAGCGAATCCTGCACGAGCGGCATCGTTAAAGGTTGCGCAAACAGAAATAAGAGCGCATTTACCGTTTTCAGTTTCAATAACGGCATAACGAGAAGCTTCTTCAAGATTTTTTCCTGCTCCGCTGAGGGGAAGTTCTCTTTTTTTGGCCGCCTCAAGTGTATTTAAAAGGCCATCATATGAAAAATCCATTGTATGATTATTGGCAAAAGAGCAACCGTTAAACCCAAAGCTTAAGGTGTCATCCAGCGTGTCTTCTTTAGCAAGAAGCCAGGTGCCGCCGCAATAGCTTGAGGCATATATTGCTTTGTCTGATAAAACATTCTCAAGATTGAAAAGTTTTACATCGGCTTTTTCTATAATGTTTTTAATAGGCAAAACATTATAATCATGGGGAAACCTTTCAAGCAATATTGCATCTCCCGCGCTACAAATGGTTTGTTTCATTATTTTTTCAACCTCTCATCCGATTCAAATACCTTTTGCATATCAATGCCATTCATATTATCAATAACAAACTGAACACAAGTATCGGTTCCTATCTCAAAAGCATCCTCGTCAATCATAAAATCGTTGTTATGAGGAAGAGTAATACAACCCTTTTCTGCATTCCGTGTGCCCAAGCGGATAAATACACCCGGTTTTTTCAAAAGGTATTGAGAAAAATCTTCAGAGCTCAGCTTTTTGGGCATTTCTTGAATTTCCAACGCAACTTTTTTTGCGCTCTCTAAAACCAACTGTGAAATATAAGGGTTGTTATAAACAACAAATGCTTTTAATGAGGTATCCAATACAGCCTCTACGCCTGTTTCCGAGGCGGTGTTTTTTGCAATTTCTTCAATTCGTTTAATTATGAAATCATCTAATTCCATATCAAAGGTTCGTATTGTGCCAAGCATAAATGCGTGGTCTGCAACAATGTTCTGGCTGGTTCCGCCGGATAATTTTCCAATCGAACAAACATAATTTTTAAAGGGGTCAATCTCTCTGCCCAACATGTATTGAATGTTATTATATGTTCTAACTGCGGCTGCAAGTGCATCTGCGCCGGTTTGTGGAAGGGTAGCATGGGCAGATTTCCCGTTAAAGTCAAGGCGGAAGCTACGACTTGATGCCATTGAGCTACCTGCGCAAACACCGATTTTTCCGCTTTCAAGCCAATTTTCCACATGAAGACCGATGATTACATCGATTTCATCCATCAACCCGCCATTTACCAACTCTTTTGCGCCGCTTCGTATTCCTTCCTCACTTGGCTGAAAAACAAGCATTACTCTGCAAGCGAGTTTATCCTCCATTGATTTGAGAGCCTTTGCAGTTCCTAAAAGCATAGCAGTATGCGCATCATGACCGCATGCATGCATCTGGCCTTCAATCCTAGATTTGAACGGGAGGTCGGTTTTCTCGTCAATCAACAGGGCATCCATATCTGCACGGATTCCTATAGTAAAATTAGTGTTATTTGGATTGATAACGGCAACAACACTTGATTCACCGTAGTTCTCGGTATATTCAATGCCTAAGGCATCAAGCTCACGTTTAACTAACGAAATGGTTTTGGGTAAATCAAACCCAATCTCAGGATATTCATGGATTTCGTGCCTTAGATTCAAAATATAATTTTTATCTGCATACATTATAAACACCCTCAAATTTCAATATTGGCCAGGGGAACATGCTGTTGGCAACCGTAAATATCAATATCATTAAGGCTTCCGCTGATGTTTTTTCTCGGAAATGTTATCTTAATTGAATTTACAACCTCATAGACAATTATATCAATTTTATCCGTTGAAACAGTATAAGCATTTGAAATATGTTCTTTGGTTAAGCGCTCTGAAACATAGCGCATATCATTATTGTTGTTGAAAATCAAATCGAAGGTAATGAACAGGGGACCTGCATTTTTGCTTCGCAAAATTTTGGTGTAATCAATGAGTTTTTTCATTATTAAACCTCCTCAAGCTCAATTTTTGCGGTTTCCATCAAAGAGTCAACCTTTGCCAAATGGAATACTGAAAATTCATAAACAGCGCCCACATGAATATCTGAAGGAGAGAATGGGAAAGCAAGGTTGCCTGCTGAGGACTTTCTTCCGGGATAATCGCAATGCAACATTCGGCTTCTAACCAAAGCGCAAACCGTATCAGCAATTTCCTGAGTTTTACCTACGATATCCATAATTATACCCAAAGAGCTCTCATCGCCACCGTTGGTTTTAAAAGAAACGGTATAACTGTTTTCAGGGAGGGTGTTTTTGGTGGTTTCTCTGACAAAGTTCATAACTGTGTTTGTAATGTTGTTGAACTGACGAATAGTTTCAGGGTCATAAATGGTTGCAGGGCAGATGGTTCTGTATCCTGAACATTTAACGCCTTCTAATTTTAGTGTTTTTTGCTCTGCGTCTTTAAAAATTGAACCGGTAACACGAACTGTTCGCTCGTTTACTTGCTCAAATTGAGATTTCGTTAGGTCGCAAACGCCGTCAGGTTCAAAAATAAGGTAAGGGTTTGATTGCTCATATAACGTGTGCGCGGCAACTCTATCAACGGTGCATTTTCTTATAGGATTTGCGGGACAAAGTTCAAAATAGTCATCAAAGATATATGCTTGCATTACATCGGCTGCGGCAACCGGCTCGGAGCACATTGCGCCGCATTCCATAATTTTTGCCATATGAAATGCCAATCCGGGATTATAACCGTTATAAATGCAAGGAGCAGCATAAATTGCTGTATCGCATGCTCTTCCACAAACGATAACATCGGCTTTTCTGTCAAGAAGTTCGATAATCGGCGCAACACCTATTTGACTTACAATGGTAGTGCTTTCTTCAACTGATTTTTTAGAAAGAGGCATTTCTTCGCTCATATTTACAATTTCGCCGTTATTCAGTTTCTGTAAAACATATTCCTTAGAAACATCGCTATAAACAGTTCCAAGCTTAAAATGAAGCTGCTTTTCTGCAGCGATTTCAAAAATTATTTCCTTTAACCATTCAACATGACGCGCGCTTCCTGCACCGCCTGCGGTTCCTATGATAAAAGGAGCTTTATGCTCGAGAGCTTTAGGCAGCGCCAACTCCAAATCGCGCTTAACTGCACCGCGATCGGTAAATGATTTGCCACTTCCGAGATAATAGGGGCCGGGGTCGGTAGAACCGGCATCAACGCCCAAGTAATCAACCTTTTCTGAAAACGCAATATTCAGTGCTTCTTCACTGTATCCGTAACCCAATAATCCATTTAGCGCAACGATTTTCATATAATCTTCCTCCATAATGGTGCCATATACTTTTATAATAATAAAAGGCTTTGCCATATTCAATGCAATTTGTTCTAAAAATATTGCAATTTGTTCAGATTTGTGCTACTCTTTCAAAGGTGATTATTTTGAATATTAAAAAGTTTGTTTTATCATATTACAAAAATGCCACTAAAGACCTTTATGTAACGAGAATTTCCGCTCCTAAAGAGGCTCTTAATCTTCATAGCCATAATTATTTTCAGATTTACTATGTTATCAGCGGCAAGCTCAAGCACCACCTCGAAAGTGGTATTGCAGAGCTTACGGCAGGAGATGTCTTCATTCTGCCTCCCAACCAAACTCATTATATCGAAACGCAGGACGGCGAGGTTGATTTTTATTCACTGTCTTTTATGCCGGAGTATTTTCAAAGCATCAAAGAAGCCAATAAACTGATTCTGGATTTTTTATCCTATCTTCAAAGGGAGCAGGCAGGAAAAATTGAGCCAAAGATTTCCCTTTCTTATGATAATGCTATTTTTGTTGATGCATTAATCGAAAGAATAATGCTGGAATTTTCCGGCAACAAAACCGGTAAAAACGAGATAATAAAAGAATCGGTTTCAGTTCTCCTTTCGCTTTTTGCACGCGCATATTTTGAAGAAAATGCCTCGGCGCTTATTGCTAAAGAAAACAGGCAGCTTGTTATGCATAGTATTGAGTATATAAAAAATCATTTTGATGAGAAAATCACACTTTCGGAAATTGTGCGGCGCTCGGCAATGTCTAAAACAAACTTCTGCACCATTTTTAATTCAATGACAGGTATGCCTTTTAAAGAATATCTTAACAGCTATAGAATTGAACGAGCGGCAGAACTGATTGCTTCCGGTGAAAAAATCTCGGTTGCTGCAAGTTCCTGCGGGTTTAGTGATTTCAGCACTTTTTATAGAAATTTCAAAAAATATATGAAAAGGTCACCAACAGAATTTGCAAACAAAAAAAGAACCTATCAAAAAGAAAAAGCGAGGTGAAATTCACCTCGCTTTTTCTTTTGAGTTATGTATTTAAGTTGGCTTCAAAAATGCTTCTGTTACAGCCAGAACAGTTTTGCTGCAACGGTTAGGATTATAAGGAATGCGGCGTTTAGTGCTCCAAAAATCAAGAGATACTTTTTGGTTTGCTCGGGGTGGAGAAGCCTAAACTCATTAAAGGTTATAAGGCTTGCCAAAGACGCGATAAGCGTTCCTGTTCCGCCGATGTTTACCCCCAACAGCAATGCAGGATAGTTATTAGTGAATTTTGAAAGCAAAATGGCAGACGGAACATTGCTTATAGCCTGGCAGGAAAGCACCGATACAATCAAAGTATCCTTTTCCAGCAATGCTGAAACAAGAGAATTTACCGAATCCAATCTTGCCAAATTCCCCGCGAATATAAAGAAAAAGAAAAATGTTCCCAAGAGGGAGTAATCCACCATTTTCAGAGAATCTTTATCAACCATAAATAGAATAAACGGGATAACCGCCAAGCCGAAAATAAAGGGAATAACTCTGAAAACAATAAGGATTGACATTAAAAACAGGACGCCGTAAAGCACGGCTTTTTTGATATTCAGCTTCTCGTTAAAATCATCATCCAATTCGAACTTTATCGGTTTTATTGGTAGGCAGGAAATCACCAAAAGTGCAACTGCAAGCAAAAATGCAGGAAGCAAAATCAAGCAAAACTCACCGGTAGGGATATTAAAATACGAGTATAGGTAAAGGTTTTGTGGGTTGCCGAACGGCGTTAGCATACCGCCCAGATTTGCCGATATATTCTGAAGCACAAAAAGGTATGCCATATATTTGTCTTTTTTAGTTACCGAGAGCGCGAAATATCCTAACGGTAAAAAGGTTATAAGTGCCATATCGTTTGCGATAACCATAGAGCCCATAAAGGTTATAGTTATAAGCAATAAAAACAATGAGCGTAAATTGCCTGCCAGTGTAACAAGCTTTCTGGCAAGAATGGTAAAGAATTTTATGTTTCTCAACGCGCAAACAACTGCGAGCGTTAAAAACAGGCAGGAAAGAGTTTTCCAATCAAAATATCCCAAATATTCTTTATCGGGCGGAACTAAAAAACAGGTGGCCAAAGCCGCTATAGCCGCAATTAAAACAACAACATTTTTCTTTATAAATCTTAACGCTTTCATTTGTCTCACCCCTTAGGGAAAATTGCAACTTGTAAATTATATTACAGAGAGAAAATAATGTCAATAAACTGAGAAAAATTATATAAACCCTGGTGGGAAGTTGAGGTTTTGTCTTTTATATGCAGGGTATTTGCGATTAAACAATAGAGGAGTGGAGCCACTCCTCTATTGTTTTATATAGGTCAATTTATTTAACAAAAAGCTAAAATAATATTTGTTGAGAGATTGACAAAAAAATATCAATTTGCTATACTTAAATTGTAGCGAATACGCCTAAATAAATTATTACATAGAGGAGTTATTGTTATGGCAACATCAAAAGTAGCATATCTTGTTAAACCTAAGATTGTAGATGGCGTTGAGGGCGAGGCAATCGTTGAGCTTCGCGACGTTGAAATCCCTACTCCCGGTCCCGGCGAAATTCTTGTTAAGGTTGAAGGTTGCGGTATCTGCGGAACTGACGTTCATGAATACCGTTACAACCCGTTCGGCTATAAAGAAATCGTTCTCGGCCATGAGGGAACAGGTGAAGTTGTTGCAATTGGCGAGGGCGTTACCGTTGATACCAAGGGTGACCCCATTAAAGTTGGCGATAAGGTCGTTACCTCTGTTCTCCTTTGCGGCGAGTGCGATTACTGCCGCCGTTATCCTGAGCTTCCTAACCTTTGCGCAGGCTTAGGCGTTTACGGTCTTATTGAGGACGATGCAGAGCATCATAACAACGGCTGGTTTGCAGAGCATATTTTGGTTCGTAAGAACTCTTCTATTTTCGTTGTAAACGGAATGTCTGTTGACGAGAGAATGCTTATCGAGCCCGCTTGCGTTTGCGTTCATGCATGGAACCGCGCAAAGTCAACCAACATTATCAATTTCGGTTCAACCGTTCTTGTTCAGGGCTGCGGACCTATCGGTCTTATGCAGATTGCAGTTCTTAAAGCAGCAGGTGTTGTAAACATTATCGCTGTTGACGGCGTTGAGTCTCGTCTTAATCTCGCTAAAGAGATGGGCGCTACTGCAGTTATCAACTTTAGAGAGCTCAAGACAATTGAGGAGAGAGTTGCTAAGGTTCAGGAGTTAACCGGCGGTTTCGGTGCAGACTTCGTATTCCAGTGCACAGGTGTTCCTCAGGCAGCAGCAGATGCTTATAAGTATGTTCGTCGCGGCGGCGGATATTGCGAAATGGGCTTCTTCGTAAATGCCGGCGAGTGCACCATGAACCCCCACTTTGACCTCTGCAACAAGGAAATCACCTTGGTTGGCTCTTGGGTTTACAGCGCTAACGAGTATATCGAGACCCTCGGCTTCATCAGAAAGGCAAGAGAGATGTCGATTCCTGTTGAAAAGCTCGTTACCGACCATTATCCGTTAGAGCAGTATGTTGACGCTATGGAGAAAAACATTTCTCTCACCGGCGTTAAGATTGCAATCGTAATGGAATAATCTCGTTTTCTACTTAAAGCGCGCCCCGGCGTAAGTCGGGGCGCGTATTTTATTTTTCATCAATAATTTACTTTATGTTTTTTCATGGTATAGTATAAATATGAAATCAAGGAGGGTGGAGTTATGAAACTTTTGTTCAAGCAGAGAATGTTTTCATGGTTCTGTAGCTATGATATTTATGATGAATCAGGGCAGACTGTTTATACCGTTAAAGGAGAAATTGCGTTTGGCCATCAGCTCAGAATTTATGATGCAAACGGCTTCGATGTTGGCTGTGTTAAGCAGAAAGTATTTAGTTGGTTGCCTTGCTTTGAGGTTTATGCAGGCGGTGCTTGTGTCGGAAGTATAAGAAAGGAATTCACCTTCTTTAAGCCGCGATTTAATATTGATTTTTGCGGTTGGCAGGTTGACGGTGATTGGTTTGAATGGGAATATTTGATTTCCGATTCTTTAGGTATCACTATAGCCGAGGTTTCAAAAGAGCTTTGGAAATGGACCGATACCTATACAATTGATATTCTTCAAAGCGAAAACGCTCTTTATGCATTGATGCTGGTGTTGGCTATTGATGCCGAAAAATGTTCAAGAGATTAAATAAAAAACGGAGTGGGATGCCACTCCGTTTTTTTATTATTGGATAACCATATTATTTAAAGGACAGCCGATGGCTGCCACTACTCTATAATATTGCCGTCAAATACAGAAAGCATAAATCTGCCTCCGAGCCGAAAGCCATAGATAAAAATCTGCATATTACTGAGGCTGTTAAATTCGCTCAAGGTATCATCATATTTCTCGAGCATTTCCTTTTGTTCAGAGCTAAGTGAGTTTTCAAGTTTATCTCTGTTTCTCCACATAAGCTCCTGTAGTTGCTTCATCTCGGGTGTGAGAATATATGACTGCTCGGT
>JAZOQD010000076.1:0-5864 GCA_045655925.1 Acutalibacteraceae bacterium
TATCGCCCTCCTTAACATCAACAGCTTTTTGAAGAATTATAGGACCTGCATCACATTCTGCAGTAACAAAATGCACAGTTGCGCCCGAAACCTTAACGCCTTTTTGCAAAGCCGCCTCATGAACATGGAGTCCATAAAAGCCTTTGCCACAAAAGCTTGGGATAAGCGCAGGATGAACATTTATCATTTTATTTTTAAAAGTATCGCAAACATTTTCATCTAATATGGTCATAAAACCTGCATAGACAATCAAGTCTGCCTCTTCTTCTAAAAGAATATCTCTCATTGCAACGCTATACGATGCAATATCTGAAAAATCTTTTCTAATAAGAGTTCTGGTTTTAATTCCGGCGTTTTCGGCTCTAGTTAATGCAAACGCATCAGCTTTCGAAGAGATAACACAGGTAATTTTACCGCTACCAAGTTCTCCCCTCTTTTCAGCATCAATCAAAGCTTGGAGATTTGTTCCGCCGCCCGAAACCAAAACAGCTATTTTTTTGTTTAGCATATTATAACTCCCTCATCGGAGGTTATAACCTCGCCGATGATATATGCATCTTCTCCGTTTGCATTAAGGATAGCAACTGCTTTTTCTGCATCCTCTTTAGCAACGGTAACACTCATTCCAACACCCATATTAAAGGTGTTGAACATATCGCGTTCGGGGATATTTCCAACCTTTGCGATATACTCGAATATAGGAAGAATTTTTAAAGCCTTTTTATCAACTTTAACGCTCTTACCATCAGGCAATGCTCTCGGAATATTCTCATAGAAGCCGCCGCCGGTAATATGCGAAACTGCTTTAACCTTAACTTCAGCCATTAAAGCGAGCATTGATTTAACATACATTTTAGTAGGTGTAAGCAAGGTTTCGCCTAACGATTTGCCGCCAAGCTCTGCTACAGGAGCTTTAAGGTCAGCGTTTTCAATATCGAACACCTTTCTTACGAGCGAAAATCCGTTCGAATGAACACCTGTTGAAGCAAGAGCTATAACAACATCGCCATCAGTAACGGTATTTTTATCAAGAATCTTTGATTTATCAACCACGCCGGTGCAGTAACCTGCGAGGTCATAATCTTCCTCTGGCATAAGACCGGGATGCTCTGCAGTTTCACCGCCGATAAGCGCACAACCTGCCTGAACGCAGCCCTCTGCAACACCGCCAACTATATCAGCAATTTTTTCAGGGAAGTTCTTACCGCAAGCAATATAATCAAGGAAAAACAGAGGTTTTGCTCCGCAGCAGATTATATCGTTTGCACACATAGCAACACAATCGATACCGATAGTATCGTGTTTATCAAGAAGCTGAGCAATTTTGATTTTGGTGCCGACACCATCAGTTCCGGAAACAAGAACAGGCTCTTTTATTCCAGTAAGGTCGAGACCGAAGCAACCACCAAAGCCGCCAACATCATCTAAGCAACCTTCATTTTTAGTGCGGGCAATATGTTTCTTCATAAGCTCAACCGAGCGGTAACCTGCAGTTATATCAACACCTGCTGCAGCATAGCTTTCTGATTTTGAATTTTTCATTTTTAGTCTTCCTTTCCGTTCCAGCAATAAGTGCAAATCTTGCAAGGCTCAATTCCAATAGCCTTAACCATACCCTCAAGGGTCTGATATTCCAAGGAATCAAAATGCATTTTTTCGCAGATAGTTTTGCGGAATTTTTTACCTCTTTCGGTAGAACCATCGGCATACTCATCTAAGTATTTAAATCCATCCTCGCCCTCGAGTTCCATAATAACTCTTCTGGCAATAAGGTCCATATCTGAGGTGTTTCTTGAGAAATTAAGATATTTGCAACTATACATAATTGGAGGACAAGCCGAACGCATATGAACCGATTTAGCACCATTATTATAAAGGAACTCAACCGTTTCTTTTAACTGGGTTCCTCTGACAATACTATCATCAATAAAAAGAAGGTCTTTGTCCTTTATCAGTTCGTTAACGGGCACCTGCTTCATTTTTGCGATTTTTTCGCGTTCTTTTTGGTTTGAGGGAATAAAGCTTCTTGCCCAAGCAGGAGTATATTTAATAAAGGGTCTTGCAAACTGCTTACCGCTTGCGTTGGCATAGCCAATAGCATGAGGTGTTCCCGAATCAGGCACACCGCTGACATAGTCAACATCGGGTAACGTTCCTGCATTGATTTCCTGCTCTGCCATAACCTTACCATTGTTCATACGCATCATCTCAACGTTAACACCCTCATAGCAGGCGTTTGGATAACCGTAATACGTCCAAAGGAAAGCGCAGATTTTCATTCTGTCAGTGCCCTCTTTAAGCACATTGACACCATTGGGTGATAATTCAACTATCTCGCCTGACTTAAGCTCTCTATAAAGGTCAAATTCTAACTTCTCAAAAGCAAATGATTCGAAAGAAACACAAAAACCATCCTCAGATTTTCCAATCAAAACAGGCAGTCTGCCGTATTTATCACGAACTGCTATTATATTTCCGTTTTCTTTCAGAATCAAAATTGAAGCCGAGCCCTCGATAACATCTAAAGCAAACTCAATACCCTCTGTAAAAGTATCCTTTTCATCGATAAGCGCCGCAATTATCTCGGTTGAGTTAACGCGGTTGCCACTCATACACTGAAAAATACCGAACCCATTTTTAAGATAATCAGAAACAATTTCATTACAATTGTTGATAACACCAACCATTGCAATCGCATAGGTTCCGAATTTAGAGCGGATAAGAAGCGGTTGCGGGTCTGCATCACTGATGCAGCCTATACAAGCGTTTCCCTTTAGCCTTGATGCAATATTATCGAACTTGGTTCTGAAAGGAGAATTTTCAATATTATGGATTTCGCGCTGAAATCCTTCTTTTTTATCAACCGATGCCATTCCGGCTCTTGCCTTACCTAAATGCGAATGGTAATCAACGCCGAAATATACATCCTGAACACTGTCAGTTTTACTTGTGATGCCAAAAAAGCCGCCCACTTTTTTACCTCCAAAAATTAAATCAACACAAAAAGCGGTAAACTATTAAGCGAAAAACAACTTAGAAAGAGTCATCGGGTCGATATATTCGCCGTCCTTATAAACGCGCATATTGCCCGAAGCAATCTCATCGATAAGGATAACCTCATCGCCGTTATAGCCGAACTCAAACTTGATATCATAAAGGATAAGACCTTTTTCTTTGAGGTCGTCAGCAACAATTTTGGTAATCTTCTGGGTCATTTCCTTAGTAGCGTCATACTGCTCATCGGTCATAACACCTAAAGCAATAAGTCCGTCCTTAGTAACAAGCGGATCGCCCTTCTCATCATTCTTGAAGGTCATCTCAACATAAGCGTCAAGGTCTGCACCCTCTTCGATATAGTCACTATATCTGCGATAGAAGCTACCAACTGCTTTATGACGGCAGATAACCTCAAGGCCCTTACCAAACGGAGCAGCAGGAATAACCTCCATAGTTGTATCGTCAAGGTTAGCGCTGATGTAATGAGTCTTAATACCTGCAGCATTAAGTTTTTCGAAGAAGTATATAGACATTCTCAAGTTAACATCGCCAACGCCCTCTATCTGAAGACCAACTGAATTCTCGCCCGGATCAAAAACACCATCTTTACCGGTGCAGTCATCTTTAAACTTGAGCAAATAATTGCCGTTATCAAGTGCAAATACGTCTTTTGTTTTTCCTGTGTAAACTTTTTTCATAGTATATTTCCCCTTAAAATAAATTATTTATTAAACTCTTCTTCGACCTTGGCGTTTTTGGAAAGAACTGTTTCGTAGTCAGCTTTGCGCTTAGCTAAAAGCTTATCTGCAAGCTCCTTATCCTCAACTGCTAAAATCTCAATACATAACAAAGCGGCATTGGCGGCACCGTTAACGGCGACAGTTGCAACAGGAATTCCTGTAGGCATCTGAACGGTCGAAAGCAGCGCGTCAATACCACCCAAATTTGCTGATGAAACCGGTATTCCGATAACCGGCAATGTTGTATTAGCGGCAATAGCCCCCGCTAAATGAGCAGCCATACCTGCAGCCGCAATTATGGCACCAAAACCATTGGCTCTGGCTGATTTACTGAAAGTGGCTGATTCTTCGGGAGTTCTGTGAGCCGAATAGACATGAACCTCATAAGGAACTGCAAACTGCTCTAACATATCGATTGCCTTTTTAACTATCGGCAAATCACTATCGCTACCCATTATAATGGCAACTTTTTTCATAGTTTTTCCTCCTCAATATAATTAAGGCGCACTTAAGCCCTGAAGTTTAAGTGCGCCCAGACGGTCGGCATTAAGATATCCCTTGTTTCATTGTGGTAACCCACCTATTCCGTCAGTCGCAAAGGATATATAAATTGACTTAATTAGTATATCATAATGCCATAATTTTGTCAATCTGAGAATGCATTAAAATTCGACAAAAAATCGGTCTGTTATGACCCTCATAACAGACCGATTTACCAAAGAATTTAATTAAATTTATGATTTGATTATTTTTGCTCGTTTTTTCTCTTAACTGCGGCAGCCACAGAAGTCGGAAGTCCCCAAAGATTTATAAATCCGGCGCTATCCTTCTGGTCATAAACATTATCCTCACCGAAGGTTGCAATTTCCTCAGAATAGAGCGACCAATCACTCCATACACCCGCTTTAATGATGTTGCCCTTGTAGAGTTTAAGACGAACTTTACCTGTAACATGTTCCTGTGTTTTGGTTACGAATGCAGAGAGTGCCTCTCTTAACGGCGAATACCAAAGACCGTTATAAACAAGCTCTGCAAAGCATACAGAGAGCTCCTGCTTTTTATGCATTGTCATCTTATCGAGGCAAAGAGTTTCAAGATAGTTATGGGCAGCATAAAGAATCTCGCCACCGGGGGTTTCATAAACACCGCGACATTTCATACCGACGAGTCTGTTTTCAACGATATCGAGTAAGCCGATACCATTCTTACCGCCAACCTCATTGAGCTTCAAAATAATTTCCTTAGCGCTCATCTTTTCGCCGTTAAATGCAACGGGCTTACCTTGTTCAAACTCCAAAGTAATATAGGTCGGTTCATCGGGCGCAGTAATGGGAGAAACGCCCATCTCCAAGAAGCCTTCTTTTTCATAAAGCGGCTCATTACCGGTATCCTCAAGGTCAAGACCCTCATGAGAAAGATGCCAGAGATTCTTATCCTTAGAATAGTTGGTTTCACGGTTAATCTTCAAGGGAACATTATGAGCCTCAGCGTATTCAATCTCCTCATCACGAGATTTGATATCCCACTCTCTCCAAGGAGCAATTATCTTCATACCGGGAGCAAAGGCCTTAATTGCAAGTTCAAAACGAACCTGATCATTACCCTTACCGGTGCAGCCATGGCAGATAGCATCTGCGCCCTCAGCAATAGCAATCTCAGCAAGCCTTTTGCCGATAATTGGTCTCGCAAAAGCGGTTCCGAGAAGATAATCCTCATATTTTGCTCCTGCCTGAACAGAAGGAACAATAATATCGTTAACAAACTCCTCGGTCAAATCTTCAACATAAAGCTTTGATGCACCTGTTTTAAGAGCCTTTTCCTCAAGACCCTCTAACTCATCAGCCTGACCAACGTTACCCGATACTGGGATAATCTCAGGGTCACCATAATTTTCCTTTAACCAAGGAATGATAATAGATGTATCAAGACCGCCCGAATAGGCAAGGACTATCTTTTTATATTTCTTTTCAGCCATTTTGATTTCCTCCGAATTTGCGGTCTTTAATACCGCTTGAAATTTTATGCAATGATAATACCACATTAAGAATATTTATGCAAGTCTTTTTGCATAAAATTTTAATATTTTTTAGTTTTCACTAATCATAAAGACTTTATTTGCTCTTTTTT
>JAZOQD010000077.1:0-25801 GCA_045655925.1 Acutalibacteraceae bacterium
AATATACCGGTATTTCGGTTCTCTCGGTTTCGATGAGTGACCCCGATGTTATGAGCCTGTTTGCTTCGCCTGAGCGCTTGGGTGTTACGGAGAACGATATTGGCTCTAAAACAGGAACCTTTGCTTTGCCGGAGCTTGGAACAAAATTTGTTCGCGATATGCTGGTTGAAGCAAAGCCCAAAACCTTCTCCGACCTTTTGCAGATTTCGGGCCTTTCCCATGGAACTGACGTTTGGATTGGTAACGCACAGGAACTTATTAAACAAAAGGTCTGCACTATTTCTGAGGTTATCGGAACCCGTGATAACATTATGACCTACCTTATCTATAAGGGCGTTCCCAAGAAAATGGCCTTTAAGATAATGGAAATTGTTCGTAAGGGTAAGGCAAAGAAGCTGCTTACTGAGGAGCATCTCAAGACCATGAGGGAGAATAATGTCCCTGAGTGGTATATCGACTCTTGCTATAAGATTAAATATATGTTCCCTAAGGCTCATGCCGCGGCTTATATGATTGCCGCTTTGCGCCTTGGCTGGTATAAGGTTCATAAGCCGGTTGAATTCTATGCCGCATATTTTACCGTTCGCTCTGAGGATATTGAGGTTGAAACGATTTTAAGAGGCCATGAGGCCGTTAAAAAGCGCATCAACGATATAAAACTGCTCGGCAACGCCGCAGGCGTTAAGGAAAAATCTGTTTTGGAAAACCTTAATATTTTCAATGAAATAATGTGCCGCGGTATTGAGATTCTGCCCATCGATTTGAGAAAATCTCATTCGAGAAAATTCTTGGTTGAGGATGGAAAGCTCCGTCTGCCGATTGGAATTTTGCCCGGTGTTGGTGAAAAAGCGGCGGCAGATATTCAAAAAGCCATTGAGGCAGGCAATTTTATCTCGATTGACGATTTGCAGATTGAGTCGGGAGTTTCAAAAACCGTTATCGAGATGCTGAAAAGCGTTGGCGCTTTAAGCTTTTTGCCCGATACCAATCAGATGTCATTCTTTTAAAATGATTTAGCGCGGCTTTTTGCCGCGCTAAAGTTAAAGGTGCAATTTATGTATGAAGATTATTTTGTTCCGTTTCCTATAATTGAAACCGAACGGCTTGTTTTAAGAATGGTGAAAAGAAGCGATGCAAAGCAGCTTTTTGACCATTGCAGCTTAAAAGAAACATCGCAGTTTTCTTTATGGAGTCCGCATAAAACCTTAAGAGATACTAAAGATTTCATCGCTTACCAGCATTCCTTATATAAGAAAAAGCAGTGCTATTTCTTTGTTGTTGAGGATAAGCTTTCTAAAGAGGTCATCGGAACCTGCAGTTATGTTTCAATGGAAATGGATGACAAGGTTTGCGAAATAGGATATAGCATTATAAAGCCGCTTTGGAACTGCGGTTTTGGAACCGAAACGGCTTTGGCTTTAACAGAGTTTGCCTTTAAGAGAATAGGCGCTCAAAGAGTTTTTGCTAGAGTTTTGCCGCAAAATATTGCCTCGGCTAAGGTTTTGGAAAAAATAGGCTTTCTGAATGAGGGAAGGCTCAAAAAGGGCTATTATTATAATGAAAAGGTTTCGGATGTAGATGTTTTCGGCATAACCGATACAATGTTTAAAGAGGTTGAACTTAATGGAATTAAAAAGAATCGCAAGCTTCCAGGTTAATCATAATATTTTAGAGCGCGGAATTTATATATCGAGGATTGATGGGGATATAACCACCTACGATATAAGAATGAAGCTGCCTAATAAAAACGATTATTTAGAGCCTGCCGCAATGCATACAATCGAGCATATTGTTGCAACCTTTACAAGAAATAGTAAGTATTCTGAAAATATAATTTATTTTGGCCCTATGGGTTGCAGAACAGGCTTCTATCTTTTAACAAGAAGCATTCCCGATATTGAGGCAATCTCGTTAATTTATGATGCGTTTTCATTTTTGGCGGACTTCGAGGGAGAAATCCCGGGAACAACTGCGATTGAATGCGGTAATTATTTAGAGCATGATTTGGCTGCCGCTAAAGCGGAGGCTAAAAACTATCTGCCTGTAATAGAAAATTATACCGTCGAGCAGTTGGTTTACAAAAAATAGAAAAATGTTTATTTAATATTCCTTAAGTGGACTTGTAACGAGTCGATTTAAGGAATATTTTTTGTTGTAATCTACAAAATGCGACAACATAGGTTGTTTTCTACACGGTTTTGAGGTATAATACAACCTGTAAATTTTAGTTTCAGGTGATATTTTGATTAGGATAAATAAAAGAAAGCTTTTAAAGCTTTTAAAAAGCAGAATTTTTGCGGTAGCAGTTACTGCTATCGTTTCAATAGCCTGCGGGCTTTATATTTCATCATATTCTGGCGCCGTTGAGGTCTTTATGAACGGCGAATCAATGGGTTATGTTAAAAGTGAGATTGAGTTCAACGAGATAAAATCAGCCGCAAAGAATATGATCTATAATAACGATTTTGATGAATCGGCGCTTACCTGTAAGGGCGTTTATGTTAAGAAAAGCGTTTTAAAAGAGGATAAAACCGATACTGCTGAAGTCGTTGCCGTAACAGGCAATTATGAGCAGGTAACCGCGCTTTTTGTTGATGATAAATTAACCGCTTTTGCAAAAACCGAAGCCGAAATGGACAGTATGCTCTCAGACCTTGTAAAGTATTATGAGGTAGAGGGTAGAAAGTTCAAGGCCTATGCTAATAATGTTGAGAAAAAGACTATCTATGCTAATTTGGACTCTGTTGAGGCGCTTGCTAAAACCTCAGAGGAGTTTATAGAGGGTAAAGCAGGAGTCGGCATTTTGGTTACAACCTATACCGAGTATGAGGAGAGCATTGCCTTTAAAACCGAAACGAGCTATGATTCCTCTAAGTATGACACCTATTCTGTCACAACCCAGAACGGTGTTAAGGGTGTTAAAAAGGTTTGTGCTAACATAACCTATTTGAACGGCGAAAAGCAGGAAACAGAGATTGTTAAAACCGAGGTTTTAAAACAGCCTGTCAATAAAAAGGTTACTAAGGGAAGTAAATCCTCGGCGGCGCAAAGCTTTAAGGATAAAATCAACATTGTGCCGAGCCCTGACCGATTGCTGATGGTTTTCCCGCTTGAGATAACAAAAAATATTCGCATAACTTCCTATTGGGGCGATGGTAGAAACCATAAAGGTATGGATTTGGCATCGCCAAAGGGAACTAAAATCTATGCCGCGGCCGACGGCAAGGTTATCTTCTCGGGAACAAAATCAGGCTACGGCAAATGCGTTATTATCGAGCATTATGATGGCAAAACAAAAACGCTTTATGCCCACGCGAGTGCTTTAAAGGTAAGCAAGGGCGATAAGGTTAAGGCAGGCGATGTGGTCGCGCTCGTTGGCTCAACAGGCCGCTCAACAGGCAACCACTTGCATTTTGAAGTCAGAATCAATGACACCCCCGTAAACCCGATAAAGTATATAGGATTGCAGTAATAAAAAAGACCTTGAACTTTAAGTTCAAGGTCTTTTAATTTTTGAAATATTAAGCTTCTAAAATTGCGCGGAGCTTTTTGTTGGATTTATAGTTCTTAACCGCGGCTCTGCCTGCAGATTTTAAGAACGGATAATCCTCAAGATATTTTTCAGCGGCGGCTTCGAAAGCGGCAGGGTCATTACCGAAAGCACCTGCTAAAATTACCGAGCAGATAATATCACCGAGAATAAGCTCGCCCTCATAATGCATATCGCCGAGCATTTTAAAATATTTAACGAGCTGCTTTTTGTTGGCATTTTCGTTTTCCATAAGTTCCTTCATTTTTGCAATGCCGTAATTCTTATAGAATTCAACATAAAGGAAATCGCCGTATTTTGCAACCATTTCCTTATAGGCATCTTTATACTGAGGGAACATGGCGAGGAATTTCTGGGTAAAGGCTTCGATGCCGGGCTCAGTTCCTGCCAGGTTTTTCTCAGGCATTGCAACCTCTATCGAGTTGATAGAAGCGGTTTTGAGCTCAACGCCGATGCTTGCGGCAACAAGCTCGGTAAAATCGTTAGCAATGCAAGCAATATCGTTTGCACCATGGTCAGCCTCATCAAAGAACCAGGTTGAGAGCACAGCCGAAGCGCCCTTTTCGCCATCCTCTGAAATATCAGCGGCGGACAAAACGAACTCTTTTTTAGGCTCGTTATACTCTACAGAGAAAACTCTCGAATCCTTTTTAAAGGAAGCCTCCTCAATAGCAAAACCGTTTTCGTTGAGAAAATCATGCATAGCCGAAATAATTTCATTAGTATATTTAATATCCATAAAATACTCTCCAAGATAGATGTTTCATTTAGTATAACACATAATATTCCGTTTGTCTATTAAAGAAATTTTTTAATATAAAAAAAGTCATTAAAAAAATAAAATTTTCCTGTTGACATTGTAGGGTTACTTGTGGTATATTATTTAGGCGCTCATAAATGCTGGTTTAGCTCAGTTGGTAGAGCAGCTGATTTGTAATCAGCAGGTCGGGGGTTCAAGTCCGTCAACCAGCTCCACCTTTTTTATCAAGTTCAACCGGACTTGAAGCCTAAGAGGGTTGCGCCGTTAAGAAAACATCACGGTGTGATGTTTTTAGGTGCAAGGTGCGCAGCAGCTATGCTGCAAGCAGGGCAGACTTTCGAAGAAAGGCTGCGTCCGTCAACCAGCTCCACCTTTTTTATAAGGGCGCACAATTTAATATGGGAGTGTTCCCGAGTGGCCAAAGGGGGCAGACTGTAAATCTGTTGTCTTCGACTTCGGTGGTCCGAATCCACCCGCTCCCACCAGAAAAAGACCTTGTTGAAAGACAAGGTCTTTTTTTTACTCAGTGTGCCTGCGGCACGGTAAAAAATGCTCATCGGTAAATACAGTTAAATAAAAAAGCACCTGATTCCTAACTCGGCTTCAGGTGCTTTGGTTTAATTAAAGAATTTTTCTAAACTTTCTATATAAAGCGTTGGTTCAGTTATGTAACAAAGGCCGTGGCCCGTTTCCTCGGTCAGAATCAGCTGTTTTTTTGATTTGCAGGCGTTGAAATTCTGCTCGCTCATATAAAAAGGAACAAAATCATCGGTCTTCCCATGAAAGAAAATAACGGGTATTTTGCAGTTTTCCATAGCCTTGATAGGTGATACGGAATCGAGGTCAAACTGCCCAAAAATAAACGCACTGAGCTTTATAAAGGGATAAAGAATATTAGCGGGGAGCTTCAAATCGCGAACAACCTTTGTGATAATTTCTTTGGCTGAGGTATAGCCGCAATCGGCAACGACGCCGATAACATTTTTTGGCAGGTCATAGCCTGCAGTTATCATAGCAGTTGATGCGCCCATAGAAATACCGGCAAGGATAATCTTGCGGTCGCAACCCATATTCTTAAGGATATAATCTATCCATAAAAGGCAGTCCTTAGACTCGTTAACACCAAAGCTTATAATATTACCCTCGCTCTGCCCTGAGGCTCTATGGTCAACAATAAAGGCGCTATGCCCTAATTTAAAGCAACGCTGAACCGCGCCGCAAAGGTCTCTTTCAGAGGTGCCTCTGTATCCGTGGAGCAGAAGCTCTATAGGGGCATCGGGCGAAAATTCATAATATTTTGCTCTAAGCTTTAACCCGTCAAAAGATGTGATTTCAGCCGTCTGATAGGGTGTGGCTCTGGTTTCCTTCATAAAGGAGAGCATTTTGTCATAATGCGGCTCGTAAACCTTACCCTTGGGTAAAATGAACTCATCGCCCTCAGGCTTTCTTCTTGGAACATAAAACGCCATAAGAAAGCAGATAAATGATATAAATAAAACCAATAAAACCAAAGAGGCAATTACTATAAAGAAATACAACATATTAATCCCTTCGAAATTTAAAGCCCACTGCATTTTTATGCAGTGGGCAATATAATCAGTGGAAGAACAGATTACTGCTCGTTAAGGCCTAAAGCAATCATAAGCTTTTTGGCATATTTCTCATATCCTGCGGGGGTGAGATGGATACCGTCATCCGAAACAGCGCAGCCCCAGTTCGAAGTTGCAATATATTTGCATTTGGGAACTGCAGCAGAGCAAGCCATAGCAGCCTGCTTAATGTTAGAGTGACGATAACCGTTATTTGCAACGGGCTGGAGAATGTAAATATCTGCATTCGGATAAAGCTTATTCAAGAACTTAACAAAGGCAACGTGAGTATCAATAAACTCCTGGTCGGTTTCTTTGGTGTTAAGGGCGTCGTTGGTTCCAAGAGAAACTGTGATGATATCGGGAACTTTTTCACCATCGAAAACATAGCTGGTTCTGCTGGTTACTTCAAGCGGGTCCTGATAATTCAAGAATGCCTTGGAGATACCCTCTCTTCTTGCGGGAAGACCTTGGGGAATGGGGTAGTAGCCTCTTCCGTCAACAAGAGCGCAGCCGCTTCTTGCAATTCTGACGCAGTCAATCTTATCATACAAACGGTTGGGAATTTCAAAAGCATAGGAATATGCTGATTCAGTAAGAGAGTCACCGATAAACATGCAGTAAAGTTCTCTATCTTCTCCGCGGCAGATATTACCCTTAGTCTGAATACCCTTGAAGGTAAAGGGAGTGCTGTTGCTTGTGCTCATAATGCGGATAACATGTGTTCCGGTTGTGGGAACTGTGAAAACCTTGCCGCTTCCGGAAATGTAGTTTGAGTGAACAACGCTTGTTCCATCAATATAAACCTCATAGTTATCGCCGGTTGTGAGGACTAAGAAATCTTTAGCATCTTTAATCTGGAATTCAAAATAGGGTTTAAGCCAGTGAGCCTTCTTCTCGGTCTTGTTAACTGTTTCCCAACGACCTGAGTAGTTGAAGAAATCTTCAGTTGCTTTGAAAAGATGGTCGGTATTGCCATCATAAGCAGTCCATGTGGTTCTGTAATTGGTTTTCTCAACAACAGGGCCAATGTTTGGATACTTAATTACAGAATAACTGGGCTTTGCTGCCGTTGAGCTTGTTGCAGAACTGACAGCTGCAGCAACAGAACTAGCCTGGCTTGAAGCGACAGATGAAGTTGCCTCTGATGAAGAAGTATCTTCACTCTCTGTGTTAACGATAGTGGATAATACCGAGGATGTTCCTGCTACTGAGGAATTATCATCGGTTTTTTTATCACCGCAAGCGGCAAAGCAGAAAAGAAGCGCCATAGCGGTAAGAAGGGCAATGATTTTTTTGAAACTCATTGTTTTTCACCTCTAAAAATATTTGCATATTGCATAAATTTATTTTAAAGACTTTAAAAGATTTTGTCAATCTTATTTTATGCTTAATGAAGAAAAGGTAAGAAAAATAGCATAATTGTGCTTGAAAATGTTGCTGATTAAATATATACTGTAATTATGTAGATAGTGGGGAAGTGTTTACTTGCCCATAAAGAAATAAAAGAAGGGGTAAAAATGGGTTACCGTAATTTAGTTGACTGCCATATTCATTCTGATAATTCCAATGATGCACATCATTCGGTTACGCTTATTTGCGAAAAAGCGGTCAGCAAAGGTTTGCGCGCAATAAGCATAACTGACCATTGCGAATGCTTGAAGTATCAGGAAAAGCAATATGCAACAACCTGCCGCCAATCCAACTTTGAGGTTTTAAAGGCGAGAACGGTTTTTGAGGGCCAGTTGGTTATATCCTCGGGTGTTGAAATCGGCAATCCAACAAGAGACCTTTTAGCAGCAAATGATGTTTTGAAAAATAAGTTCGATTTTGTTGTTGCCTCTGTTCATAGAATAAAGGGTAAGAAAAAAAGTTTTAAGGAGCTTGATTATGCGCGAGAGGGTAACAAGCCTGAGCTTTTAATGCCGAGATACTTCGATGATATAATAGAAACGGTTGATTGGAACGGGTTTGATGCCTTGGCGCACTTAACCTATCCGTTAAGATATTTCCCTGAGCACCTAATTGCAGATTATGATATTTTCTCAGAGCGCGAGAGAATTGAGTATATCTTAAAAGCGCTTGCAAAAAACGGCAAGGCACTCGAAATAAACACGCTTACAAAGGAATATAAAGCTGCGGCGATTACAAGTGATATGCACCCATGCTTTGAGATAGTAAAACTGTTTAAAGAGCTTGGCGGCGAATATATAACGGTTGGCTCAGATGCCCATGCTGCAGATATGGTTGGCAATAAGATGGTTGAAGCCTATGATATGGCACTGGAAGCCGGCTTTAAATATGTTACTATTTATGAAAAAAGAGAACCTATTTCTATAAAGATACAGTAAAAAGGAGTTAAATCATGAATATTAAATTACTTAAATTACTTTCAAAAAATGCGCGTTATACTTTAAATGAATTATCTGTTATGACAGGACTTACTGAAAATCAGGTTGAAGCCGAAGTCAAGGAAATGGAGAAGCAGGGCCTTATCAGAGGCTATAAAGCAATTGTTGACTGGGAGAGCCTTGACAGCGCAAAGGTTTCTGCAATTATTGAACTTAAGGTTACTCCGCAGAGAGATGTTGGCTTTGAGCAGATTGCCGAAACTATTATGAGGTATAGCGAGGTTGAATCGGTTTATCTTATGTCAGGAACCTATGATTTCTGCGTTATAGTTAAAGGTAAGACCTTCCAGGAGGTTGCAATGTTTGTTGCAAAGCGTTTAGCTCCGATGGAGGCTGTTATTTCAACTGCAACCCACTTTATTCTTCGCCGCTATAAAGAATGCGATATTGAACTTTGCGGCGGAAATATTGATGATAGGGAGAATTATTCGCTGTGATAGACTACGGTAAAATTATAAATCCCACCGTTCGAGATATAAAGCCATCGGGAATTCGAAAATTTTTCGATATTGCCGCAGAAATGGATGATGTTATATCTTTAGGTGTTGGTGAACCTGATTTTAAAACGCCCTGGCATATCCGTCAGGCAGGTATTCAGTCGCTTCGCGATGGTAAAACAAGATATACCGCTAACAGAGGCCTTAAAGAGCTAAGAGCCTGCATTGCAGATTATATAAAGGATTCTTTAGGACTTACTTATGACTCCGAAACCGATGTTTTAGTATCGGTTGGCGGTAGTGAGGCTATAGATGCGGCTATAAGAACGGTTGTAGCGCCCGGTGATGAGGTGCTTATCGTGGAACCGAGCTTTGTTTGCTATAAGCCGATTTGTGAATTGGCAGGCGGTGTTCCTGTTGTTATTTCAACCAAAGAGGAAAATGGCTTCCGTTTGCAGCCTGAGGAATTGAAAGCCGCAATAACTGATAAAACCAAGGCGCTTATTTTAGCATACCCTGGTAACCCAACCGGCGCTATTATGGACAGAAATGACCTGCTTAAAATAGCTGAGGTTCTGAAAGGAACCGATATAATGGTTATTTCTGATGAAATATATGCAGAGCTTACCTATGGCGAGCAAAAGCATACCTCGATTGCTACTATTGAGGGTATGAAGGAAAGAACTGTTATAGTCAGCGGGTTTTCAAAGGCCTATTCTATGACAGGTTGGCGCTTAGGTTATGCTTTAGGACCTAAGGAAATCATTTCTCAAATGGTTAAAATTCATCAGTTTGCCATTATGTCTGCCCCAACAACTGCGCAGTATGCCGCTATTGAGGCAATTAAAAACGGTCGAGACGATATTGACGCTATGGTTGAGGAATATGATTCCCGCCGCAGAATTATTGTTGACGGCTTTAACAAGTTAGGTCTTGAATGCTTTGAGCCGCTCGGTGCATTTTATGCTTTCCCGAGCATTAAGAGCACAGGGCTTTCCTCAGAGGAATTCTGCGAAAAACTGCTTTATTCCAAAAAGGTTGCTTTAGTTCCCGGTAACGCTTTCGGTGAAAGCGGAGAGGGCCATATAAGAGCATCATACTGCTATTCTATTGACCATATTAACGAGGCGTTAAAGCGTATTAAGGAATTTTTGGACGAGTTAAAATGAAGATAAAAGCTTTTGCGAAAATCAATCTTGCACTCGGGGTTTTAGATAAAAGGGCTGACGGCTATCATAATATTGAATCGATAATGCAGTCGGTTTCGCTTTGCGATGATATTGAAATTGATAAAATGAATAGCGGAATAAACCTTTCTTGCTCCAATGAAACCCTCCTTGGCAGTGATAATATTTGCCATAAGGCCGCAGAGATTTTTATAAAAAAGGCGGCTGAAAACGGCGTAAAACTTGGCTGCAGGATTGAAATTTTAAAGAGGATACCTCTTGCTGCAGGTTTAGGCGGTGGCAGCGCCGATGCAGCGGCAGTATTAGTCGGTCTTAACAGACTTTGCGATGATTTGTTTTGCTATGATGAGCTTTGCAAGATGGCACTTATGCTTGGTGCCGATGTTCCTTTTTGTATTGAGGGCGGAACCAAGTTGGCTAAAGGTATTGGCGAGGAGCTAACAGCTATTTCTCCGTTGCCGGACTGTTTTGTAATTGTTGCCAAGAAAGGCGTTAAAAGCTCAACGGGTGATATGTATCGCAAGCTCGATAATCTGAAAGCTCCAAAATTGCCTAATACCAGCCTTATGCTAAAAGGTTTGGAAAATAGCAATTTAGAAGAGTGCTTTATGGGCGCATATAACTCATTCGAACAGGCCTGCGATGCCGCTGATGAAGTAAGAGAGGCGCTCAAAGGTATTCCGTTTGTTTATTGCGGTCTTTCGGGCGCAGGTCCCTCGGTTATTTCGGTTTTTAAAAGCGAAACCAATGCGATAACCGCTCAAAATGCGCTTAAAAGCTTGGACTATGAGGCATTTTTGACCACTCCTGTTGATAAGGCAAACAAAATAATTGAATAAAAGCTATCACCTCTGACAATATTTTCCAGTGAGAATATTAAAGAGGTGATTTTTTATGAAAATAGAAGGAATGAAATTTCGCAATCGCAGAATAGAATGGTCGGTGGCTGTCAGAGCTTTTGCGGCAGGACTTGTATTTGCGATTGTTATGAGTCTTTGCGGCTTTAATCTCAATTACAACAGTATCCGCGAAAATGTTTTAAGACTGCATATTCTGGCCAACTCCGATTCCTCTGAGGACCAGGCGCTTAAACTCAAGGTGCGCGATGCGGTTTTAGAGGCATCGCCCGAGATTTTTGAGGGTGCGCTAAGTGAGGCAGAGGCGGCAAATGCGGCAAGAGAAAAAATTGATTTAATTAAAAGAACAGCCGAAAATGTTATCCTTACCGAAGGGTATTATTATCCCGTTACGGTAGAAATCGGCCAAACATATTTTGATAAAAGAGTTTACGACGATTTTACATTACCTGCCGGCAATTACGAAGCGGTCAGAATACTTATTGGAAATGGTCAAGGTAAAAACTGGTGGTGCGTTATGTTCCCCTCAGTTTGCGTGCCTGCGGCAAGCAAGCGTGAGGATGTTTCAAGCGTCTTGACCAATAAGCAGAATGATATGGTTAAAAACCCCACAAAATATAAGGCAAGATTTAAGGTGGTTGAGGTTTTTGACTATTTGCAAAATAAAATAGCCAAGATTTCCAAGAAATTTTAAAAAACACTTGCTTTTTTTAAATAGTTGTGATATTATTGCTTTTGCTAATTGTGAAAGTAGTGCTGAGAGGAGTGACAATATGAAAGAGGGTATTCATCCGCAGTATGAAACTGTTATAGTTAAGTGCGCTTGCGGAGCGGAATTTGAAACACGTTCGACTAAGAAGGATATCCGTTTGGATATTTGCTCTAAATGTCATCCGTTTTTTACCGGCAGACAGAAACTTGTTGATACCGGCGGTCGTGTAGACAGATTCAAAAAGCGTTTCGGAATGGAAACAAAATAATTGTCTTCGGATAATGGCCGCAGTTGCTAGGCGCAACTGCGGTTTTTATTTTAATTTAAGGCAGGTGGAAGAATTGCAGGAATACAAAACGCTAAAGGGCATAGGTCAAGGTGAATATGAGGAGCATCGCTCGAGGTTTATCGGAAATGCTTTTCCCGTTAAAACCGAAAAAGAGTGTATCGATTTAATCGCAAAGATTAAGCAGGAAAATTTTGGTGCGAGGCATAATGTTTATGCTTATGTTTTAAAGGATAATAACATCTGCCGCTATAGTGATGATTCCGAACCGCATTCAACAGCAGGTCTTCCAACCTTAGATGTTATAAAAAAGAACGGATTGGTTGATGTTTTAATAGTTACAACCAGATATTTCGGTGGTGTTTTGTTGGGAACGGGCGGCTTGGTCCGCGCTTATACCGCGGCGGCAAAGGCGGCGGTTGAAGATGCAGGAATTGCCGTTATGCGTGAATGCTATATTTGTTCAATCAACTGCTCTTATAGCGATTATCAGATTTTAGAGCAGCTGCTTACTGATATGGGCGCCAATTTATTAGGCAACGAATTTACTGATGAGGTTAAAATCGGATTTTCAATTGAAACCTCACTTTATGAAAATCTGGCAGAAAAACTAAAAGACCGTTTTTGCGGCAGAATTACTCCGGAAATTGAGTCAACTCGATTTGCCGAAATTTAAAAGTCTTTTTTCGACTAAAATTTATTTTTTTATAAAAAAATAAAGCAATTTTTAAGTTTTTTGCGAATAATATATTAGATTGTTTTTAAAAGGGGTGAAACAGATGGCGCTACCGCAAGAATTTTTAATGGAATTAAAATATAAAAATGATATTGAAACGGTGCTTTCTTCATCTGTTGACCTGAAAAGACGAGGAAGCAACCTTGTTGGTCTTTGCCCGTTTCATAATGAAAAAACCCCTTCGTTTACCGTTTATCCCGAAAACGGCTCTTATTATTGCTTCGGCTGTGGCCAGGGTGGCGATGTCATAACCTTTGTTATGAAAAACGAAAACCTTGACTACATGGATGCTGTTCGCAAGTTGGCTGACAGAGCAGGTCTTAAAGTGCCTGACAGCGAGCGCGATGATAAAGAACTAAAACTCAAAAACGATGTTTATGATGCCAATCGAGAGGCAGCCAAGTTCTTTAACTCGTATATGATGAGTCCTGAGGGTAAGGCGGGTCTTGATTATTTTTTATCGAGAGGCTTAAGCCTTAAAACCATAACCCGTTTCGGTCTTGGTTTTGCGCCGAATGATTGGCATGCTTTAGAGGAGCATTTAAAGAAAAAAGGCTTCTCGCAATATGTTTTGCAGCAGGCTGACCTTATTGTGAAGTCATCTAAAACCGATAAGGATGGCAATACAAAAACTTATACATACGATAAATTCCGCAACCGCGCGATGTTCCCAATAATAAACCTTCACGGAAAGGTTATCGGCTTTGGCGGCAGAGCAATGCCGGGAGATGATAAACAAGGCGGAAAATATGTTAACACCGCCGACACCCCCGTTTTCAAAAAAAGTCATAATATGTATGCGCTCAATTTTGCGAAAAATGTCGGTTCTAATCAGATAATCCTTGTTGAAGGTAATATTGATGTTATTGCGCTTCATCAGGCAGGCTTTGAAAATACCGTTGCGGCTTTGGGAACCTCTTTTACAGAGGAGCAGGCAAGACTGCTTTCGAGGTATACTAAAGAGGTTATTATTCTTATGGACTCTGACGGTGCGGGCGAAAAAGCGACCGACAGAGCGATGGATATTTTATCCGCTCAGGGCGTTTCAATGAAAATTGTTCGATTGCCAAAAGCAAAGGACCCGGATGAGTTTATAAAGAAATTCGGTGCGGGCGCCTTTGAAGCAAGGCTTGAAAATGCCTTCTCGGAGGTTGAATACAGGCTGATTACTGCGGCAAGGGGAATTGACCTTGCGGCGCCTGACGGAAAGTCCAAGTATCTCATAAAGGCTTGCGAGGTTTTAGCAAAGCTTAATAATCCGATAGCTGCTGAGCTTTATGCAGGCAAGCTTTCTGAGAAATATGGTGTTTCGAAGGACGCGTTGCTAACTAATATTAAGGATTACTCTAAAAAGCAAACATGGAATAAAACGCAAAAGGAATTAGACACTATAATAATGCCGAAGCCTCAGAAAAATGAGGTCAACCCGCAAAAGCATGAATACAGAAGAGCTGTTGCGGCGGAGGAGGCAATAATCTGTGTTTTAATGAAGCATCCTAACTTGCTTGAGGATGTTATGCAGAAAATTGATGCGGAAAATATGATAACTGAGTTCAGCAAAAGGCTTTATAGAAAGATAATAAGTATTTTAACCTCAGGGCATCATTTTGATTTGGTTTTACTCGGCGGCGAATTCTCGCCCGAGGAAATAGGATATGTTACAAAACTGCAGACATCGGGCCTTGGAGATGAAAACCCTCAGCGCGTGCTTAATGACAGCATTAAGGTTATGACCGAGGAGCGCGAACGGTTGGACAAGACCGCTGTAACCGATTTATCTGACGATGAATGGGCGAATTTGATGCAAAAAATATCTAAACAAAAAACAGGAAATAAATAAACTTAAAGCAGTAAAGTGCTAAAATAAGGGAGAATATGGAAATGGAAGCAAAAAAGACAACTCGCAAGAAGAAATCATTGGAAGAAATGGCTGATGAGATTCTCGCAGCAGACAGAGAAAATCTTATTGAAGACAGCTATACTAAGCCCGATGAGGATACTAAGGACAGCATTTTAGATATTGAGGATGTTCCCGATAATCTTGAAAATCTTGAAATGGAGCCTCCGCTTCTTGATCTTGATTTTATTGAGCCTACCGAAGAAGACCTTAAGATGACCGACCTTGAGGTTGAAGAGGTTGAAAAAATAGACGAATCGACTTCATCAATTGATTCAGTCTCGCTTGATGACCCTGTTAAAGTTTATCTTAAGGAAATTGGCCGAGTTGCACTTCTTTCTCCTGACGAGGAAATCGAACTTGCAAAGCGTATCGGCGAGGGCGATGAATTTGCGAAGAAAAGACTTACTGAGGCAAACCTGCGACTTGTTGTAAGTATTGCAAAGCGTTACGTCGGTAGAGGAATGCATTTTCTTGACCTTATTCAAGAGGGAAATGTTGGTCTTATTAAAGCGGTTGAAAAATTTGACCATACTAAAGGCTTTAAATTCTCAACCTATGCAACTTGGTGGATTCGTCAGGCTATAACCAGAGCTATTGCAGACCAGGCAAGAACCATCCGTATCCCCGTTCATATGGTTGAAACCATCAACCGTCTTAAAAAGATTCAGAGTCAGTTGCTCCATGAAAACGGCCACGAGCCGAGCGAGGAGCTAATCGCAGAAAAGATGGAAATGTCGGTTGAGCGCGTTCGCGAGATTATGCGAGTAGCTCAGGAGCCTGTTTCTATGGAAACTCCCATTGGCCCTGAGGAAGATTCAAGACTTATGGACTTTATCCGAGATGAAGATGCTTTAGCACCTGACGAGGCGGCGCTCAAAACCATTACAAATGAAGATATTGACGCAGTTTTGAAAACTCTTACACCGAGAGAGGAGTCGGTTATCCGCCTTCGCTTCGGTCTTAAGGACGGCAGATGCCATACTCTTGAGGAGGTTGGAACCGAATTCCATGTTACTCGTGAGAGAATTCGTCAGATTGAGGCAAAAGCCTTAAGAAAGCTTCGTCATCCTGTCAGAAGCAACAAGTTTAAGGATAGATAATATGAAATATAAGTTCAAAACCCAAGGCACCTGCTCTCAAATGATTGAATTTGAGGAGGAAAACGGTATTCTGAAAAATGTTGTTTTCCATGGTGGTTGTAACGGAAACCTTAAGGGCATTGCCAGTCTTTGCGAGGGCAAGCCAGTTACCGAAATAATCGAAAGGTTAGAGGGTATTAAATGTGGGTTCAAGTCTACATCTTGTCCCGACCAGCTTGCAAAGGCTTTAAAGAAAAATTTACAACTCTGATTTTTCATTTTTTAGGGGAAGAATAATTATGTTTGATGAAGACATTAAGATAGCATCTTACGACAAAGCCGTAAAATCGGAAGAAAACGCGGCCAAGCCTTCTTCTTTTGAGGAGGAATACGGTCGTGAAAGCGCAAGCGGCAATACCGAAAAAGCAAAGAAATTTGGACTTATGATGGCTGATGATTTGCTCGATAATTTGCAGAATTTTGCAATGGAGGGCGAGGACCCAAAAAACAGTGATATGGCGCTTCAAAGAGGTATTCTTATGACCTTCGCGGCAAATACTGTTTTCGAAGAGCAACTAAAAAGTTCGGTAGTTTGTATGGCTGCGAAGAATAGCTTCAATAACGAACTGGAAAGATTAGCACCTGTGCTTTATAAAGGCATCAGTGATTCGGGAGCGTTTTCGTTTTACTATCTTGCATATCGCAGAGGCAATGAGGTTGACCGCAGAATAGGTCAGACCTTTGCTATGCTTTGCGCTCATGACGGAGACCCTATTTATCAGGAACTTGGTGAAGCAATTTATTGTTGGTTTATTTCCAGAGTTTCAAAGAAGCTCAAGGAATCAGGATTATAATAATGCCTAACGGCAAAAGGAGAAATATATATGAAAATTACAAAAGATACGTGCATCGGAGATATTCTCGATATGGATGTTGGAACTGCAAAGTTCTTTCTTGAGATGGGCATGCATTGCTTAGGTTGCCCTGCATCACGCGGCGAATCGGTTGAGCAGGCTTGCCGTGTTCACGGAACCGATTGCGATGAGCTTGTCAACAAGATAAACGAGTATCTGGAGAACAAATAATGGCCGTTAACAGTCGGCTTACTAAGATTGCCGGAATGATACGGAAAGGGGACAGAGTTGCCGATATCGGCACCGACCATGCGTATCTTCCGGTATTTCTTATAAGAGAGAAAATTGCAAGCTATGCTTATGCCTGCGATGTTGCAGACGGCCCTTTACTCAATGCAAAGGCCAATATAGAAAGACTCAATGCTAAAAACATTGAGCTAAGAAAAGGCGATGGGCTTAATGCTGTAGGGCCTGATGAGGCTGACACGTTTATAATCGCGGGAATGGGCGGAGATTTAATTATAAAGATTTTATCCGATTGCGATTGGATAAAGAATAATAAGTATGAGTTGATTCTGCAACCGATGACCTCGGTTGAGGATTTACACGCGTTTCTTTTTAATAACGGATTCGAAATAATAAACGAGCAAGCGGTTATTTCTGCAGGAAGAGTTTATAGCGTTATAAAAGCATCATTTTGCGGAGTTAAAAGGAAATGCTCTGCCAAAGAATATTATCTTGGCAGGCTGACAGATAACATAGGCCCCGCAGAGTTGGTTTACATAAAACGCAAAAGACGAATACTTGCAAAGCTTGCAGAGGATATTAAAGATATTGAGAGCAAAGCTGACCGACATAATGGGATTATAGAGGTTATTCGCGAAATTGATGAATTGGTAGGATTATAATGGGACTTGACGGCTTGTTTTTATATGCCTTAAAAAATGAACTCGGTTCTGCGCTTGTTGGAGCCAAAGTGGATAAAATACACCAACCCTCAAAAGATGAGTTGGTGCTTTTGTTGCGCCAAAATAACAAAAATGTCAAGCTTCTTATTTCAATAAGGCAGTCTTCGCCGCGCATTCACTTAACCGAGCAGACTTTTGAAAATCCAAACGAGCCACCGATGTTTTGTATGTTGCTAAGGAAGCATCTTCAGTCTGCAAGGTTCAGCAAATTTCAGGCAACAGGGCTAGAGAGAATTGCCGTTTTATGCTTTGATGCAGTAAACGAACTCGGTGATTCGGTTGTTATAAAGCTTGCGGTTGAACTGATTGGCAAGCAGACCAATATAATACTAATCGGTTCTGATGGCAGAATTATTGATGCTTTAAGGCGCTCTAATATTGAATCGGGTGAAAGAATGATTTTGCCCGGTGCCCATTATTGTTTGCCCGAAAAACAGGATAAATTAAACCTTATATTACTGGAACCCAAAGAAATAGCAGAGGAAATAGCGCTTAAAAACGCAACGCTCGAAAAAGCGATAGTTTCATGCTTAGATGGTGTTTCTCCTTTAATCGCAAGAGAACTATGCACAATTTCCGGGTTAGATACAGATATTTTCGCAAACAATTTATCAATAGAGCAGAAAGCCGCACTTATAAACGCAATTGAAAGCTTAAAAAATGCGGTTTTAAATCCGAAACCCTCGGTAGTTTTGGATAATAGCAATGTTCCGTTTGAATTTTCGTTTTTAGAAATTTCGCAATTTGGAAATCTTGCAACAACCGAATCAAAAAGCAACTTTTCAGAACTTTTAGAGCTCGTTTTCTTGGAGCGCGATAAAAAAGAGAGAGTAAGAATTTTTGCAAGCGATTTAGCCAAGCTTTTATCCAATGCTAAGGCAAGGCAGGAAAAGAAAATAGCGGTTCGCAAAAAAGAACTTAAAGAGTGCGAACAGAGTGAGAAATACAGAATTTACGGAGAATTATTAAAGGCTAATATGCATCTTATCTCTAAGGGCGCGCCTTTTTGTGATGTTCCGAATTATTATGATAGCAATTTAGCTACCGTTCGCATTCCATTAGATGTAACCTTATCACCGGCCAAAAATGCAGAAAAGTATTTTAAAAAATACAGAAAGCTTTGCAACGCTGCGGCGATTTTAGAGGGGTTGATTGAGGAATCCCAAAAAGAACTGGAATATATAGAAAGCGTTATCGATGAGCTTTTAAGGGCGCAGTCGGTTTTGGAACTTAGAGAAATAAGGCTCGAGCTTCAAGCGGCAGGATATATCCGTCAAGAAGCGAAAAAAGCAAAGGTTAATATAAAGTTATCTGCTCCTTTAGAGGTTGTTTCGCCTCAAGGCTTTAAAATTTTAATAGGCAGAAACAATCGCCAAAATGATGAATTGACCTTGAAAACTGCGGATAAGGAAGACCTTTGGTTCCATACTAAAAATATACCGGGTTCTCATGTTATTTTGCTTTTAGAGGGCAAGGAACCAACAGAAGAAGCGATTATGTTTGCAGCAAAGCTTGCAGCAGAGCATTCAAAAGCGGCAGAATCGTCATCGGTGCCCGTTGATTATACAAAGGTTAAGTTTATAAAGAAGCCTGCCGGTTCAAAACCGGGAATGGTAATCTATAAAACCAATAAAACGGTCTATGTAACGCCGGGAAAGGAAAACTGATGGAAATAGGAATATCCTCATCTTCGCTTTATCCTTTGGAAACCGAAAAGTCATTAGAGTTTTTGTGCCAAAATGAGATACCTGTTACCGAGATATTTTTTAATAGTGTTGAAGAAACGGGTGTGCCTTTTGTAAAGCAGTTGGCGGCCCTTTCAAAAACATATGGAACGAGAATCCGTTCAGTGCATCCTTGCGGCTCAGTTGGTGAGCCATATTTTCTGTTTTCAGGCTATGAGCGCAGATTTAAGGAAACCTTTGAGTTTTATAAGCGGTATTATGAGGCCGCGGCGATACTCGGTGCTAAGGTGGTTGTGCTTCACGGGGATAGTGAAAAATGCCACATATCCGATGAGGAGTATGCGGCAAGGCTTTTATCTATGAATGAGGAAGCGGCCAAGTGGGGTGTTATTGTCTCGCATGAGAATGTTTACCGATACAGAATGGCAAACCCTGAAAATATCAAAAAATTAAGAGAACGGACAAATGATAAAATAAAATTCACCTATGATGTTAAGCAATGCATTCGCTCAATAGGGGATACAGAACCCGTTTACGATGCAATGCAGGGCAACATTGTGAATGTTCATATAAGCGACCATAATTCGCAGTCGGATTGTATGCTGCCGGGACGCGGTGAATATGATTTTGCTTCGCTTTTTGAAAAATTAGAAGCCGATAATTACGACGGACCTTGTCTTATTGAGGTTTACAGCAATGCCTATAAAGATTATCAGGAATTGATTGATTCGTATAATTTTGTGAACAATATTCACAAAAAGCATTGACAAATGACTCAAAAGTGCTATAATCTAATTAAATTGTGAATTTAATTCACAATTTAAGGAGGATAGGTTATGGTAGGCAAGGCTACTTATTCAGTTATTTGCACTAATGAAACAATTGGCGGGCAAGCAGTTAAAATGTTTGGTGTTTTAGCTACTGATGGCAACAAGTTTATTTCAGTCAAGAGCTTATCTGATGATAAAACAAGAGTAGAAGAATTGGTTTTAAAATTGAATGAGGCAGGCCTTGAAATCGAGCAGCTGCTCGAGGTTGTTGATGATTTTATGTTTTCTAATTATGGCTTTATAATTCCATAAAATAAAAAGCAGATGAGTTAACTCATCTGCTTTTTTTGTTTCTTATAATAGGTGAAATTTTGAATATTAAGCTCCTTAACGGAATCAACAACATCCATAAAACCGAATATAGCTTATAGCCAATGTTTGTTGTTTTATATGCTTTTCCGTTTCTGGTGAACGATTCTACAACTGCTATCACATTTTTTGTTGGAACATTATGTTCAATTTCAGTTTGGTGATCACCGATAGCATCAAACAACTCACCGTTGACTTTTATAACTCTATGGAGAATATAAGTGTCATTACTTCTTTTATAAAAGGCAATATCCCCACGTTTTAAAGGACGAGTCAGCTTTGCTAAAATAACGGTGTCCTTAATATTAGAAAGCATGGGGCGCATACTAGAGCCGGTGACTCTGAACTCAACAAGGATTCCCTCGTTTACAAGGTTCTCGACCATAGGGGAGAGTTCAGTAATAGGAACTGCTTTAACCTGAGGCTTCATACGAGAAGGTCCGCCTTTTTCATATTAGAAAGGAATTCTGTAATATCATTTTTTGCGGTTGTTTCATCAATATCGTATTCCGAAAGGAAGGCTTTTAAAAGCTCTTCTTCGGTTTTTTCGCTCTCTAATTGCTTCCAAAGAAAAGCACCGCTTTCATTAAGCGAAATAATAGCTTTAAAGGAAATCATCTGAGAGGCAATAGGGACAACGACATTAACACCTGCAATTTCTTTAAGCACAAAGCCGTCTTTAATTCTCATCATTTACCACCTTAGAAAATTATTTAAGGTCAATGTTATAAATCCATCTGTAGAGGTAGCGTTTAGCACCATCTAAATCATATTTCCAAACCCATTTTTTGCCGGTATCCTCAAAGACGCCGCCTTTGCCGACAACCTGGTCGCCGGGGATTGAGAGGGTCATAAGTGTCGGATTTTTGGCAAGCATAGGCGCATAAGAAATAATTTCATCAAACGAAAGGCTGGTTTCAACATGAGCCAGCATCTGCTTTAAAAGGCCGGGATATTTTGTTGCCGGCATTTCTTTAGCCTTTTTGAAAAGGCAGTTAAGAACCTTCTGCTGACGCAGGGCTCTGAAGTCCTCTCCGTCAATCTTTCTGATTCTTGAATATGTCATAGCCTGACCGCCGTCAAGATGAACATAACCCGAATACTCAAGGCGGTTAACGCCAAATCCCTCAGAGTTTGTAAGTCCGTTAAGAGCTTTACGTTCTGCCTCAGTAATATGAATATCAATACCGCCCATATAATCAATAACCTTCCAGAGCTGATGAAGGGTTACTGATACATAGTCGGTTATATTAAGGCCAAATAGTTTGTTAAGAGTTTTAACTGCTAAAGGGGCACCGCCGTATGCGTATGCAGCATTGATTTTATTGTGGTCATGACCGTCAATAGGAACCCAGCTATCACGTAATATTGATGTCAGCTTAATAGTGTTATCATTAGTGTTAACGGTTAAGATAATAATTGAATCCGAGCGTCCAACTACTGCCTTACCGCCTGTTTGAGTAACCTTGCTTCTGCTATCAATACCGAAAAGAGCAATATTTGTAATGCCCTCGGGCAAATCCGGGATAATTGTTGGGTCTATACCAAGTTCTTCATGATCTTCAGGCAAATATCCCTGCTGCATATCGCCGAAATAATAGGCATAAGCCGATAAAGCGGCGGTTGAAATTAAACTGAAAACCAAAAGCAAGCTAATAAAAATATTTAATATTGCAATGCGGTTTTTAAGCTTCTTTTTGTTTTTCTTTTGAGAATAGGAGTTGAGCGAATATCCGTCATCAACTGATAGAGTTCTTTTAGAAGATTTACTCTGAGAATAGGAGTATAAATCCTCACCTTTTTTTGAAGAACTGCTTATATTCTCATAATCATTGTTTTTCATATAATCACACTCCGATTAAAGAGACGTCCCAGCGTTTTTTAAAATACCATAATATTATAAACCAAAACTCATGAATAGTCGAGCCTAAATTTATAATTTTTTAAATTTATAACATTTTCTCATTTTAAAGCGGTTTTACTTCGCTATAAATATCGAGCAAAGCAAGGCAAATAGCCGCCTCGATAGCGGGAAGCGCTCTCGGCACAATGCAGGGGTCGTGTCTTCCCTTGATTTTAAGCATAGTGTCCTTCCCACTCGCAAGGTCAACGGTCTGTTGCTCTTTAAAAATAGAAGGAGTGGGCTTCAAAGCGGCTCGGATAATAAGCGGCATACCGTTTGAGATACCGCCCGAAATGCCGCCCTGATGGTTGGTTCTGCATTTAACGGTCTTGTCGTCATAATACATACTGTCATTAGCCTCGCTACCTGAAAGCTCAGCGAATTCGAAACCATCACCAAACTCAATACCTTTAACTGCAGGAACCGAGAAAACGGCAGTAGAAATAACATTTTCAATGCCTCTTGAAGTAGGCGAGCCAATGCCGGCAGGAAGACCCGTTACGGCTATTTCAACAACTCCGCCAATACTGTCGCCCTCTGCGGCTTTCTTCTCGATAAGGTCGGTCATCTGCTGCTTTGCATTTTTATCTATAACCGAGAAATACTGCTTATTTAAGTTATCTAACTCTTCGGAAGTTACATTTACGGGGTCAAACTTCGAATCGCAAACAGAGCCGATTTTTAAAACATGACCTCCAACAGTTACTCCGTTTGCCTTAAGAATCTGCCTTGCAACCGAACCCAATGCAACCATAGGAGCGGTTAATCTGCCCGAGAAGTTGCCGCCTCCGCGAATATCATTGAATCCGTTAAAACGAACTGAGGCAGGATAGTCCGCATGAGAAGGTCTGGGAGTATTTTTAAGGCTTTCGTAATCGGAAGAATGCTGCGATGAGTTGCGGATAATAACGGCTAAAGGGGCGCCGGTTGTTTTGCTGTTTAAAAGCCCTGATAAAAATTCGGGAGTATCACTTTCTTTTCTTTCGGTTGCGGTTTTGCTTTGGCCGGGAGCACGACGGCTTAACTGGAGTAGAATTTCCTCTTCATTTATAGAGTAGCCGCAAGGTGGCGCATCCATAACGGCACCGATAGCGATTCCGTGACTCTCGCCGAAAACGGTGGTTTTAATAATACTACCTATCGCTGATGACATTGCAGTTTCCTCCTGCCTTTTTGAAATCTTCAAAGAATATGGGGTATGATTTGTTTATAGCCTCAGCGCCTTCAATTTTGCTCTTGTCTTTGCCAAAAGAGGCGAGCACTGAAAATGCCATAACTATTCTATGGTCGTTGGCTGATGTAATATCGGCAAAATTGGGCTGTGAACCTATAATTTCCATTCCGTCTTCAGTGACTTTTGCCTGAACACCGAACATATTAAGGCGCAAAACGGTTTCGTAAAGTCGGTCGCTTTCTTTTAGGCGCAAACGCTCGGCGTTATATAGTATTGTTTTGCCTTTTGCCATTGCGGCAGTTACGGCAATTATGGGAACAAGGTCGGGAATCTGCGCGCAGTCAACCTCGGTGCCTTTTAGAGTTGATTCGTAAACAGTAACGGCGTTATCGTTTATTTCAACCTTTGCACCGAAGGCTTTTAAAACATCGATTATTGCTTTATCGCCCTGCAGGCTATTTATATCAAGACCTTTAACAGTGGCACAGCCTTTAATTGCGCCTGCGCAAAGGAAGAAGGCCGCCTGTGACCAATCGCCCTCAACTGTGCGGTCGGTGGCAGTCAGATGTGGTTTTCCGTTTATTATGTATCCCTTTTCGGTTTTAGTTATATCGGCACCGAAAGCGGTAAGCTCTGAAATGGTCATATCAACATAACCTGCAGATTCTAAATGTGAGGTTATATTGATGACGCTCTGACCCTCGGTTATGGACAATGCAAACAAAAGTCCGCTTATATACTGTGAGCTTATGTTTCCGGGGAGAGAATAGGTTCCGCTTTTTAGTTTGCCTGTTATTGTAATAGGTAAATTTTCGGCGGAGCATTCAACCGCTGATTCTTTTAAAGCATCGGTTAAGGTTTTAAAAGGGCGCTCGGGCAATCTGCCTTTACCTGTAAGTGTTACATTCTCAGCACCTAAAGCCGCGGCTATAGGCAATAAAAATCTTGCGGTTGAGCCTGATTCGTTGCAGCAAACGGTAACATCCTTAATATTTCTTTTGCAAGGAGTTATTATCAAGGCATCGCTTTCCCTTTTATATTCAGCGCCAAACGCCTCCAACACCGAAAGAGTGGCATTTATATCATCGCTATAGGTAAGTCCATAAATTTTGCAAGGCTTATCGCTAAGCGCGGCACAAATAAGGGCTCTATGCGATGCTGATTTTGAAGCAGGTGCTATAATTGTTCCGCTAAAGGACGATGGCATTATCTGGGCTATCATCAATCCTCGCCTCCAAGGTATTTTACAAGGTCACAAGCAGGTATTCTCTTAACTATGCATTTTCCAATACGCTCGGGGATAACGATTTTAATATCGCTTCCTCTGCGTTTTTTATCGTTGAGTGCATTTTCTGCCAAGGTTTCAATATCAATACCGGTGGTTGCAGGAAGATTGCAGTTATGCAAGCATTTAGTTATCTTTTCGGCAACGCCTTTTTCGCAGTCGCCGTTACGCTCTGCCGCAGCCGCCATCATAACCATTCCAATTCCAACGGCTTCACCGTGTGTTATATCCTTGTAATTATAATATTTCTCAATAGCGTGACCTATAGTGTGACCAAAATTCAAGAAAATTCTATCACCATGCTCAAAGAAATCCTGCTCGGTAATATCACGCTTTATTGTGATGCAGGTTACTATAAGCGCGTCAATAAAATCATGAGCATCTTCGTTCATAAGCTTTTCAAAAAGGCCTGCAGATTTTATAGCGCCGTATTTAACGGCCTCGCCAAGTCCGTCAGTAAAAAACTTTTGGGGAAGGGTGGCGAGCACCTCAGAATCAATAATAACAGCCTTGGGAGCATAGAATGCTCCAACAAGGTTTTTACCCTCGGGCAAATCGCAGGCAGTTTTACCTCCGACCGAGGAATCAATCTGTGAAAGCAAAGAGGTAGGAATGCCGATATAATCAATTCCACGCATGTATATTGCCGCCGCAAAGCCAACAAGGTCACCGCAAACACCGCCGCCTAAAGCAACGGCAAAATCGGTTCTTGTTAAATCTGCGGCACAAAAAGCGCTTACAATATTCTGAACAGTCGAAAAGGTTTTGCTTTCCTCACCGGCAGGGAAAACAAAAGACTCAACAGAAAAACCTGCCTCTGTAAGCGAGGAGGTTACGGTTTCAAGATATAAGGGTTCAACGTTGGAATCGGTTACAACAACGCATTTTTTACCCTTTACTACTTCTTTAATTATGTTTCCGCAATGATTAAGCGAACCTTTTTCAATGGTTATATCATATGCGCTAGGACTTTTAACAGAAACGGTAATAGCCGGCATTAAAGGACACTCCTTTAAGAATAAAGTTAAATCTATGATTTAATAGGAATATAATACTGCAGATTTTTGACACTGTCAACCAATCAAAAGGACAGTTCAATAATTTTATCTACAGTATTTTTAATATCACAAGCGGCATCTATTTTATAATCACTTACCACCTCGTAGATAGGTTTTCTAATATTGAGAAGTCGTGTGATTTCTTCAAATTTATCCTCCCTTTGAAGCAGAGGTCTGGAAGTATCATTTTCAAGGCGTTTCATAACAGTTTCGGCATCAACTTCAAGATAA
>JAZOQD010000078.1:0-3187 GCA_045655925.1 Acutalibacteraceae bacterium
AGGAAGAAGCCCTTTCTATGTCGGATACCGTTGTCGTTATGGACAAGGGTAAAATCCAACAAATCGGCTCTCCGACAGATATTTATAATGAGCCCGAAAACGCTTTTGTTGCCGATTTTATCGGCGAAAGTAATATTATCGACGGCGTTATGAAGAAGGACTTCCTTGTTGAAATCAACAAGAAGCAGTTTACCTGCCTTGACCGCGGTTTCAAAGAAAACGAAGAGGTTGATGTTGTCATTCGTCCTGAGGATGTTGACATTGTTCCTACTCAGCAAGGTATGCTTGAGGGCGAGGTTACCTCTGTAACCTTCCTTGGCGTTCATTATGAAATCATTGTTGACATCAACAATTTCAAATGGATGATTCAGACCACCGATTGTCATGAGGTTGGCGAAACCGTTGGCCTTTATATCGAGCCCGATGCTATTCACATTATGAAGAAGAGCGAATATTCAGGTATGTTCGGTGACTATAGTTCTTACAGTGAAGAACTTGATGAAATGAACGAGGAAGCGGCCGCCGCTGCAGAGGAAGCAGAGAATGAATAAGAAATCTGTTAATTTATTTCTTAATGCTCCTTATGTTGTTTGGGCAGTCCTCTTTATTATAGTTCCCTTGATTTTTGTTGCTTATTATGCCTTTACAACTGCAGACGGAGTATTTACTTTTTCTAATATTGCAACCTTTTTCACTTCCGATACATATATGACTGTTTTCTGGCGCTCAATGCTTTATGCTTTTTGGGCAACTGCAATCAGTCTTATTATCGGTTATCCTTTCGCCTATTTTATGACCAAATTAGGAGCATCAGGCCAAAGAATGATGATGCTTCTTATCATGTTGCCTATGCTTATGAACCTTATTGTAAGAACATATTCTTGGCAACAGATTCTTGAAAGAAACGGTCTTATAAACACTCTTTTAGAGTCCTTGGGTCTCCCTGCCATTCAGTTCTTGGGCAACGGAGCAGTTATCGTTTTTGGAATGGTTTATAACTATCTTCCCTTTATGATTTTGCCTATTTATTCAGTTATGGCAAAGGTTGATAACTCGCTTATTGAGGCCTCTAACGACCTTGGTTGCAATGTTTTCGGAACAATACGCAGAGTTATTTTCCCGATGAGCCTGCCCGGCATTTTATCAGGTATTACCATGGTTTTTGTTCCTTGCGTAAGCACTTTCTATATTTCTCGCCAGTTCAGTGACGGAAATATCAAAATGATTGGTGATATAATCGAAGATAAATTCTACCGTTCAAGCGTTCCAGATTACAACATTGGTGCTACAATTTCACTTGTTTTAATGGTTATCATTTTAATAAGCCTTGCTATCGCCAACAAGTTCTCTGATGACGGTGTTGAAAGCGGAGGTGTTATCATATGAAAACCTTGCGCTATATCTTTTTAAGTGCAGTTTTACTGCTTTTATATGCTCCGATTTTTGTTATGATAGTTTTTTCATTTAACTCAGCAAACAGCACCTCGATTTTTGAGGGCTTTTCACTAAGGTGGTATGAAAACCTATTTTTATACGGCGGAGATTTGTTCGATGCATTGAGAAACACTTTGACTCTTGCTCTGCTTTCCTCGGTTGTTTCAACCGTTTTAGGAACAGTTACTGCCGTTGGTATTTTCAAAATGCGTTCAAAATGGCTTAAAAGCACCGTTATGTCGGTAACAAATATTCCTATGATGAACCCTGAGGTTGTTACCGGTATTTCTATGATGCTTATGTTTGTTTTTATCGGCAGAATACTTAACGCGGCAAACTCGGTTAATTTTGCAACCATTCTTATTGCGCATATAACCTTCTGTCTGCCCTATGTTATTTTAAATGTTTTGCCTAAACTAAAACAAACCGATGAGCATCTGACTGAAGCCGCTATGGACCTTGGTTGCTCGCCTTTTCAAGCCTTTTTTAAGGCAGTTTTGCCTTCGATAACTCCCGGAATAATCGTCGGCTTTATTATGTCGTTTACTCTATCGCTTGACGATTTTGTTATCAGTTATTTCACTAACGGAACGTATCAGACCCTACCGCTTCTTATCTATTCAATGACAAGAAAGCCTATGAAGCCTGATGTTTATGCGCTTGAAAGCATAATGTTCTTAATCATTCTTGTTCTTATGATACTCCTTAACATTATTCAGAGTGATGATAATAAAGCGAAAGGAGCGCGTAAATAAAAATGAAAAAGACAATTTGTGCTGTAATTGCCGCTGCGCTCATAATTTCGCTTTTCTGTATGACAGGGTTCGGTTCCTCTAACACTGAGATTTCAGAGCTAAGAGGTCAATATTCAAAAGAGTTTGCAGGAACAACTCTAAATATTTTCAATTGGGGCGAATATATCTCAGACGGTGCCGAAGGCTCACTGGATGTTATCGGCGCATTTGAAAAGCTAACGGGTATTAAGGTTAACTACACAACCTATGAAAGCAACGAAGCCATGTATGCAAAGCTAAAAAGCGGCTCGGTTGCCTATGATATCATTATCCCCTCGGATTATATGATTCACCGTATGCAACGCGAAAATATGTTGCTCGAGATTGATACTTCTAAAATCTCTAATTATGACCTTATTGATAAAAAGTATATGGGCGCATATTATGATGAGCAAAATAAATACTCGGTTCCCTATAATGTTGGTATGGTTGGCCTTATTTACAACACTAAAATGGTTCAAGAAAAGCCTACCGGCTGGGATGTTATGTGGGACGAGCGATACAAAGGTCAAATCCTCAATTTCAACAACTCACGCGATGCTTTTGCGATAGCCCAGTTCTTATTAGGCATTGATGTTAACACAACCAACAAAGCCGATTGGGACTTGGCCGCGGCAAAGCTTATGGAGCAAAACCCATTACTTCAAGGCAGAGTTATGGATGAAGTTTTCAACAAGATGGAGGCAGGAAATGCAGCTATTGCTCCCTATTACGCGGGAGACTATTTAACAATGGCTGATGTTAACCCTGACCTTGATTTTATCTTCCCAAAAGAAGGAACAAACATTTTTGTTGATGCAATGTGTATCCCAAAATCAAGTCAGAATTATGAGGCTGCTTTAATGTTTATAAACTTTATGCTTGAACCCGAAGTTGGCCTTGCAAATGCTGAGTTTATCTGCTATGCGACTCCAAACACCGCCGTTATTGAGCATGAGGATTATTCATTAAAAGGAAAC
>JAZOQD010000079.1:0-20355 GCA_045655925.1 Acutalibacteraceae bacterium
TTATACTACCGCGAGGTAAAATAGGAGAAACAGATGCTTATTTATCTTAAATATTTTTTAACCTGGTTGTTTTTTATGGCAATAATCTCGGCGGTAACTTTGCTTGTTCCAAAAATCGCAAGATACATAAATGCAACAAGAGAAAAATACAAATCGCAAAACGATGAGGACAATGAGGGGAAATAACCTCTTGCCTTGGCGAAAATATTATTGTAAGATAATTAAAAAGTTTATTTTTTAGGAGAAACTATGGCAATTCCTCAGGAAAGAATCAGAAATTTTTGCATAGTGGCCCATATAGACCACGGTAAATCAACCCTTGCAGACCGTTTGTTAGAGCATACAAAAACGGTTGCAATGCGTGATATGGAGGACCAACTGCTTGATAGCATGGACCTCGAGCGTGAACGTGGAATAACTATAAAAGCCCATGCGGTAACCTTATATTATGAGGCTAAAGATGGCCTCGAGTATGAGCTTAATTTAATAGATACCCCCGGGCATGTTGACTTTAATTATGAGGTTTCAAGGTCGCTTGCCGCCTGCGAGGGCGCGGTGCTTATAGTTGATGCTTCTCAGGGAATTGAGGCACAGACTTTGGCCAACACCTATTTAGCGGTTGACCACGGACTCGAGATTTTACCCGTTATCAATAAGATTGATTTGCCGTCAGCCGAGCCCGAGCGCATCAGAAAAGAAATAGAGGATATTATTGGTATAGATGCTTCTATGGCGCCGTTGATTTCTGCAAAAAACGATATAAATATTGATGAGGTTTTAGAGCAGATTGTTAAAACTGTTCCTGCTCCGAAAGGCGATGAAACCGAACCGTTAAAGGCGCTTATTTTTGACTCTTACTATGATGCTTATAAGGGCGTTATAGTTTACTTCAGAGTTATGTCAGGCAAAATAAAACCCGGTATGACCATTCGTATGATGGCAACGGGCGCAGAGTTTCAGATAGTTGAGGTTGGCAGAAAAAGGGCCAACACTATGACTCCCTGCGATGAGTTGTCAGCCGGTGAGGTTGGATATATTGCCGCGGCAATTAAAAATGTCGGCGATGCAAGAGTCGGCGATACTATAACAGATGCCGAGCGCCCTGCTACTGAGGCTTTAGAGGGCTACAGAAAGGTCAACCCCGTTGTTTTTTGCGGAATCTATCCTGCTGATGGCGCGCATTATACCGATCTTCGCGAAGCTTTGGAGAAGTTGCAGCTTAACGATGCCTCATTGCTTTTTGAACCTGAAACCTCTGGTGCATTGGGTTTCGGCTTCAGATGTGGATTCTTAGGTCTGCTTCATATGGAAATTATTCAGGAGCGCTTAGAAAGGGAATACAACCTCGATCTTGTTACAACTGCGCCCAGTGTTGAATATAAATTTGAGCTGCAGGACGGCACAACCGTTACTGTTGACAATCCTACCAATTATCCCGACCCTGCAATTATAGTTTCGGCTTTGGAGCCTGTTGCAGATGTTAATATCTATAGCCCGAGCGAGTTTGTCGGCGCTATTATGGGTCTTTGTCAGGAGCGTAGAGGCGAATATATCGGTATGCAGTATATCGGCGATAGAGTTGATATGCATTATGTTATGCCGATGGGAGAAATTGTTTATGATTTCTTTGATGCCTTAAAATCCAGAACCCGTGGTTATGCAAGCTATGATTATGAAATCAAGGGTTATCAGGAGTCAAAGCTTGTTAAACTTGATGTTTTATTAGCAGGCGATGTTGTTGACGCGCTGTCGTTCATCGTTCATTCTGACGGTGCATATACAAGAGCGCGCCGAATTGCAGAAAAACTCAAAGATTATATTCCGCGTCAGCTCTTTGAGATACCTGTTCAGGTGGCAATCGGCGGCAAGGTAATAGCGAGAGAAACAGTTAAGGCAATGCGCAAAGATGTTCTTGCAAAATGCTATGGCGGAGATATAACAAGAAAGAAGAAACTTCTTGAAAAGCAGAAGGAAGGAAAGAAACGTATGCGTCAGCTCGGTTCCGTTGAGGTTCCGCAAGAGGCGTTTATGGCTGTATTAAAGCTTGATGAATAAATATTTAAAAATCGTTTGGAGAGTAGTGTCGGTTCTGCTTGTCGCTTTTGTGATGTGGCAAATATTCAGTTTTTCTCATCAAAAAGCCTCGGTTTCTTTAGAGCAGAGCGGCGGCGTTACTGAAAGTATTATGGGTGCGGTTTCGGATACTTTTGATGAACTGCCCCAAAAGGATAAGGAAACGGTTATTGACCAGCTTCAGCAGTTAATCAGAAAGAGCGCGCATCTGATAATATATTTTGCGCTCGGTTTCCTTAGCTGCAATATGTTTTATTCATTCAAAATAAGAATGATCAAATCGGGAATATTAGGCTTAATTTTATCGGTTGGATATGCAATAAGCGATGAAATACATCAGCATTTTATTCCGGGTAGAGCGTGTGCATTGTCCGATATGGCGCTCGATAGCGCCGCGGCATTAGCGGGAATAATTGTTTTCGCGGCAGTAGTTTTATTTATTATGGCCGTTATAAGAAAAATAAAAGAAAAAAGAACCGCCGCATAAACGGCGGTTCTTTAATTAAGATTAACAAATACTTGACTTTTAAACTATCATTATATATAATAGCCATTGCAGTAAACAGGGACGTTTAGCTCAGCTGGTAGAGCACCCGCTTGACGTGCGGGCGGTCGAGGGTTCGAGTCCCCCAGCGTCCACCAAACAAAAAGAGCAGAGATTTTTCTCTGCTCTTTTGCTTTTCAGATTACATAGGGGGCTCGAACAAGGAGGGAGCAAACGATAGTTTGCGGAAGAAAACAGTCCGGTGGACTGTTTTTGCCGACGCGGCAACGAGCCGATGTATCGGCGAGGCGATAGGCACGATAGTGCCGGGATAAAGTCCCCCAGCGTCCACCAAACAAAAAGAGCAGAGATTTTTCTCTGCTCTTTTATTTTTAAAAACGGACGACCGATGGCCGCCCCTATGGTGTTGAGTAGGGGCGGATGCCCACATCCGCCCGTTTGTAATTTCTGTCAGTCTGCATAATCTGTAGGGGTCGATGTGGGCATCGACCCCTACAGCAATTTCGTTTTGATTTTTACATCTTATAAAACTTTGAATTATATGCCATGGATATCTGATTATCGTTATGTAACACAAGATAGAAGGTATCGCCTTCCTGAGAGTTATCAAATTCACCTGCGTTATTTATGCCGTTGAGCTTTGAAAAATTATAGCTTCTTCGGCTCTTGGTTTCGTATTTTCCGTAGGTTTTAAAGGTCATAGTAACAGGCTCGGAAAACTGGTAGGGAAACATTTTAATAAGCAACGATTTTTTGGTTTTGTATTGTTCTAAGGTATCGGTAACAATGGTGTAATTCTCGTTTAAAATGGCAGTTTTCTTTTTGTGCGCCGAAATAAACGAAGAAACGCAGATTAAAAGCGACAATAAAATCGGAAGAAGGATGATAATTTTAATCAAAATATTGTCGGCAGGGGAAAGGAACATCAAAGAAATTACTGCCGCTAAAACCAAACTTAAACCAACAGTTATAAAAATTATCGGAGTTATTTCTTTCTTGAATTTTACCGAACAATCGGCCTTGATTTTCTCGGGTGTCAAAACCAAGGGCTCTGGCTTTTCGAGCGAGGCTAAAAGACCATCAGAAAGTCTGAAAAACCGCTTGTTAAATGCCATAATAACATTTTTACCTATGGAAAGAAGGTAGAACTCATCGCCTATTTTGGAAACATTTTCAATATCGTAAGCTCGGCAGTATTGCGCTTCGGACCACTCATAGCATTTTTTTCAGTGCTGATAATCCAGCGTTTTCCCGAAGAAAACATAAAGCCAAACAGTCGTTGGCGCCTGCCGATAAGTCTGGTGTTAACAAGCGCTGCTTCAGTGATTGAGCAAATATTAAAGCCTTTAAAATAGAGGATCAGGCTTTTTATAAAAATTGATGCTATGGCAACTATGAGCAATAACACCAATAGAGGATAGATTATCTTAAGCGAGGGCAAGCCTAATTCATCCATTTTTAAAAATGATATTGCCAAAATAATTAATGGTCCGCCACCTATTACGAGGAAGAGAAGAGAAATAAAAATCTCTCTAAGCAGATGGGATTTAAACTCGTGAACCAAAACTGCTTTGGTTATAACATCTTTTTTGTTCTGTTCCATAAACACCCTCCCAGGTTGATACTTATATTATATGACAGAAATTCTTCATTTTCAATCATATAATTATTGCCGGATTAGCGGACGGCTAATAAAAAGGCTCGCCATACTGCAATTTCGTTTTGATTTTCTGCAATTTTATCTTTTTGCTTGACGGTGTTTTTTGGCTATGATAAAATTTTTATAAACATTATGTGCAAAGGTGGTAATCACGATGCAGAGAATTGATATTTCTGAAAACGGAATAAATGCAACATTTTCCATTAATGAAAATAAAGTGTTTAGACTTTTATATATGGGAGTCGGAAGCTATGATGATAACCCCATAGAACTTGAGAGCCAGGGTCATCTTAACGCGGTTGAGGTTGCTATGACAGGTGCTAATACCGATGCGCATCATGGTGCAAAGCATCTTCATCATCTTTGCCCTAATCGTCCTACTTATGAATCTCATACCGATATTAGAAACGAGTTTGGCAGACTGCTTTCATTTGTTTTAAAAAGTTCAATGCTTAAAGTTACCGTTAACTATCAGTTTTATGATGGCATTTCGGTTGTTTCTTCATATACTGAGGTTGAAAATATAAGCGAGGAAGCAGTTGGAATAGAATATATTTCCTCGTTCTGCTTGGGCGGTTTAGCCTACGGCGACCAAAAAAATGCGGCAGACAGATTCGATGTTTATATTCCGCATAACGCTTGGTGTGTTGAGCTTAACTGGCGCAAGAAAACCTTGCGCGAAATGGGCTATTGCCCATTTAAATCAACAAACACTACCCGCATCGGCGCATCTAACACAGGAACTTGGTCAACCAAGGAATATTTGCCGATGGGTATTCTTCATGATAAAAAGCTTGATAGCTCAATCCTTTGGCAGATAGAGCAAAACGGCTCTTGGAACTGGGAAATCGGCGATAACGCATATACTATGTTTTTGCGCCTTTCAGGTCCCTCTGACCAAGAAAACAGTTGGTGGAAAAACCTAGAACCCGGCAAGAAAATAACCTCTGCAACGGCTGCAGTTGCTTTTGCTAATGGCGATTTTGGTGCCGCAGTTCGTGAGATAACCGAATATCGCAGAATTATAGCCGAAAAACGCATTGATAAGGATATGACCCTTATTTTTAACGATTATATCGGTTGCCTTTGGGCCAATCCTACCACCGAAAAAGAACTGCCCATTATAGAAAAGGCTGCCGAAATCGGCTGTGAGGTTTACTGTGTAGACGGCGGTTGGTATTCCGAGGGCTATTGGTGGCCCTTAGTTGGCGAATGGCAGGATTGCAAGGCAAGATTCCCCGGAGGCATTAAAGAGGTTTTTGATTATATTAAAGCCCACGGTATGAAGCCGGGCATCTGGATAGAGCCTGAGGTTATGGGCATAACCTGCCCGTTGGCCGAGGAGTTCAAGGATTGTTATTTTACTCGCCACGGCAAGCCGATTATAGATAACGGACGTTATCAACTTGATTTCAGAAAACAAAAGGTTCGCGACCATCTGAACGCCGTTATCGACCGTTTCGTTAACGAGTGGGGAATCGAGTTTATGAAATTCGATTACAATATAAATATAGGCCCCGGAACTGAAACTGATGCAGACAGCGCGGGCGACGGACTTATGCAGTGCAACGCCGCATTTTTGGAATGGGTTGACAGTCTTTATGAGAGATATCCCAACCTTATGATAGAAAACTGTTCATCAGGCGGAATGAGAATGGAGTATCAGTCATTAAAGCATTTCTCAATTCAGTCGGTTTCGGATTCCTGGAAGTATTTTGAATTTGCATATATGTCAGCCAATGCGCCTACCGCGGTTATTCCCGAGCAGGCAGGAATCTGGGTCACACCCGAGGTTGCATATTCCGATGGAGAAAATGCCTTTGCCGCAGTAAACGGTATGCTGAACCGTTTCTATCTAAGCGGCCAGACTGCGAAGCTCGATGAAAAGCAGTTTGCGCTTTTAAAAGAGGCAGTAGATTGCTATAAGGAAATGCGTTATGACCTTATCGGGTCAAAGCCCTATTTCTTAAACGGACTCAGCCATTTTGAAGACGAATGGCATTTTGGTGCAAGACTGACTAAAGATTTAAAGAAGCTTTATGTTTCAGCAGGAAGACTTGAGGGAAATGAGGCTTCAAAAACTGTTTCGTTAAAGGAAATAGAGGGTAAAAAGCAAAACGCAAGGGTTATTTATCCTAAGGGCTGGGGCGATATTTCTTTGAAAGACGATGCTCTTACAGTTAAATTAGATGAAAAGAGCGCCGTTTTGATAGAGATTGAGGTAGTTTAAGGGGTATTGACAAATTATATAAATTGTGTTATTATCCAAAAGTAATCTGTGAAAGTAAGGAGAGTGGGGCAACCCGCTCTTTACTTTTTGTTTGGATAATTTGTGCGGAGGTGTTATTTTGGCACAGTCTTCAACCGCTGCTAAGGTTGCAGCACTTATTAAAAGCACAGTTGAGTCTTTAGGGGTTGAACTTTGGGATGTTAAGTTCATTAAAGAGGGAGCATCCTGGTATCTGCGCGTTTTCATAGATAAAGAAAACGGTGTTGATATCAATGATTGCACCGATGTTTCGCGTGCGATTGACCCTATTTTAGATGAGGCTGACCCGATTAAAGTTTCTTATTATCTTGAAGTATGCTCACCCGGTCTTGAAAGAGAACTTTCAGAGCCCCAACATTTTGAGCGCTATATAGGAAGCTCGGTTAAGGTAAAACTGATAAGACCAAAGGATAATAAAAAAGAATTCATAGGTAATCTTTTAGCTTTTGACGGCGATGTTAAAATCGAAGTCGAGTCAGAAGAAATAACCTTTTTGAAAAATGAAATATCAAGTGTGCGTTTAAACGACGCCGACTTTTAATGGGAGGAATAAGAAAAAATGGCTAAAGCAAAAAAAGAAACCAAAGCAAGCATAAATGAGGAAATCTTTACCGCGCTTTCTCTTATGGCAGAGGAGAGCGGCATCCCTGCATCTTACATTGCAGAGAAAATCAAGAATGCAATTATCGTTGCAGCCAAAAAGGAATACGGCGGCAAGGATGTTGTTTTCTGCGAAATTGATATTGAAAACAGAAAGTTTGAAGTTTATGTTCGCAAGACTGTTGTTGAAGAAGTTGAAGACGAATATACTCAGATGATTTTAGAAGATGCTTTAAAGGTTAGCAAAAAAGCAAAGCTTGGCGAGTTTATTGATATTCCGCTCGAAACAAGAAAATTCGGCAGAATTATCGTTCAGAACGCAAAGCATGTTATCCGTCAGGGTGTTAAGGAAGCAGAACGCGGACAGACTTATGAGGAGTTCCAGAGCAGAAACAAGGAGCTTGTTACCGCAGTTGTTCACCGTATTGACCCCAAAACAGGTAACGCCGCTATTACCATCGGCCGAGGAGAGGCTGTTCTTCCCAAAGCCGAGCAGGTTCCCGATGAGGAGCTCCACGAGGGCGACCACATTAAAGTTTATATCGTTGATGTTCGCAACGAGGACAGAGGTCCCAAGGTTATGATTTCAAGAACTCATCCCGGCCTCGTTAAGCGCCTCTTCGAAACTGAGGTTCCCGAAATTTATGACGGAACTATAGAAATTAAGGCAGTTTCCCGTCAGGCAGGTTCAAGAACCAAACTTGCAGTTTGGTCGCAGAACCCTGATATTGATGCAGTCGGCGCATGTATCGGTCAGCGCGGAGCCCGTGTAAACGCTATTGTTGAGGAGCTCGGCGGTGAGAAGATAGATATAGTTAAGTATTCAGAAGACCCTGCCGCATTTATTACTGAGGCACTTTCTCCTGCAAAGGTTCTCTCGGTTACTATCGAGAGCGAGGATCCCAAGGCTTGCCGCGTAACCGTGCCTGACAGTCAGTTGTCATTGGCAATAGGCAATAAAGGTCAGAATGTTCGTCTTGCTGCAAGACTTACCGGCTGGAAGATTGACATTCATCCCGAGAGCGGATTCTACGGCGAGGGCGATGACAGTATAAACTGAGCCCTTAGAAATTATAAATCGTAAAATTACGGCAAAAGTATTAAGTATAAAGAACAAAGGGTGATTTGTTTGAAAAAGGAACCGTTAAGACAGTGTGTCGGTTGCGGCGAAGCAAAACCCAAGGCTGCGCTTTTAAGAATAGTAAAAGCACCTGATGGGTCGGTTTTCCTTGACCGTTCAGGCAAGGCAAACGGCAGAGGCGCATATATTTGTCATAACAGCGAGTGTTATAAAAAGGCGGTTAAAAACCATAGGTTTGAAAAAGCTTTTTCACTGGCTGTGCCGGAAACCGTTTCAATTCAGATTATAAAGGAAATTGAAGCAGATGAGCAATAATCCCGTTTTATCGCGTCTGGGGTTTGCAAGAAAAGCTGGCAGATTGTCTTTAGGCTTTTCAGCATCAAAGGAAGCGATAGCTTTAAACAAAGCAAGGCTTATAATAATTGCAAATGATATTTCCCCGAAAACCGAGAAGGAAATAATTTATTTTGCAAACGGCAGATGTCCTGTGAGGAAGATCGATTTTGATTTGGAAACGGTTTCCAGGTCAATTGGCTTCAGAGCGGGCGTTATAGCTGTAAATGATGATGGCTTTGCAACAACAATACTTAACAATTTGCCATAAAAGCCAAAGGAGGAAAATGCGAATGGTGGTTAAATATAAAATCCATGAATTAGCAAAGGATTTCAATATATCAAGCAAAGATGTAATAGCCCTTCTCAATGAAAAATTAGGTGTTGAGAAAAAGAGCCAGACCTCTTTAGAGGAAAATGAGCTTGATTTGGTGTTTGAATGCATTTTGGCAGAGCATCAGGTAAAGAGCTTTGATGAATATTTTGCTGCAGGCGAGCGCGCGAGGCAGGAAAGAGCTAAAGAGCGCCAGGCTGAGAGAGACCGCAAGCTTGCAGAGCAGATGGCTATTTTAGAACAGTTCAAAGCGGCTCAGGCGGCAGAGGAAGAAAAGAAAAAGCCTAAAGTTGAGAAAAAGGAAGAGCCCAAAGCAGAGGCTCCCAAAAAAGCAGAGCCTAAGAAAGAGGCTAAGGCTGAGCCTAAGGCAGAAGCAAAGGCTGAACCTAAAAAAGCAGAGGCTAAGAAGCCTGAAGCTAAAAAGGCAGAGCCGAAAAAGGAAACAAAGGCAGAGGAACCCAAGAAGGTTTCAGAGCCCATCTATATTCCTCCTCAGCCCAAGAAAGAGAAGAAGGGCGAAGCGCCTAACCGCGGCCCTGCGGAAATTCGCAAGGTTGATACCCGCGCTTCCAATATCAATATTGATAAATATAACGAGCGCTATGAGAATATAGCACCCGCTAATGCAATGCGCGGCGATAATATGCAGCGCAAGCAGAAAATCAAGCAGAAATCTCAGGATTATCGTCGTCCTCAGAGCGCTAAGAGAGAGACCGAGGCAGATAAACTCCGCAGATTACAGCTTGAGAAAATCAAGAAAACACCGATTACTGTTACAATTGGCGAGGAAATTACAGTTGGCGAGCTTGCCGCGGCGATGAAGAAAACCGCTTCTGAGGTTATCAAAGAGCTTATGAAACTCGGAATGCTCGCAACCGTTAACCAGACTATTGACTACGATACCGCAGAAATTGTTGCAACCGAAATGGGCTGCAAGGTTCAGAAGGCAGTAGTTGTTACTATTGAAGAGCGTATTATGGATATTTCTGAGGATACCGAGGAATCATTAAAGCCGCGTAATCCTATCGTTGTTGTTATGGGTCACGTTGACCACGGTAAAACCTCATTGCTTGATGCTATCAGAAATGCTAAAGTTGCTGCAGGCGAGGCAGGCGGTATTACTCAGCATATCGGTGCATACAGAGTAAATCATGAGGGCAATGAGATCACTTTCCTTGATACCCCCGGTCATGCCGCATTTACCTCAATGCGTCAGCGCGGTGCTATGGCAACCGATATTGCAATTCTGGTTGTTGCCGCTGATGACGGTATTATGCCGCAGACAATTGAGGCTATTAACCATGCAAAAGCCGCAGAGGTTCAGATAATTGTTGCAATTAACAAAATGGATAAGCCCGAGGCTAATCCTGACCGCATTAAGCAACAACTTACCGAGCACGGTCTTGTTCCTGAGGAATGGGGCGGAGATATTATTTGTGTTCCTGTTTCAGCCAAGACTCATGCGGGTATTGATGACCTTTTGGCAAACCTTCTCCTCATTGCAGAAATGCAGGAGCTTAAGGCTAACCCCGATAGAGCAGGTAAGGGTGTTGTTATTGAGGCAAGACTTGATAAGGGTCGCGGCCCTGTTGCAACCCTGCTTGTTCAGAACGGAACTCTTCGCTCGGGCGATATAATCGTTGCAGGAACATCGGTTGGCCGTGTTCGCGTTATGCTTGATGAAAACGGCAGAAGTCTCAAAGAGGCAGGCCCTGCAGTTCCTGTTGAAATCACAGGTCTTGACGAGGTCCCCTCTGCAGGCGATAACTTTGATGCTGTTTCTGATGAGCGCTTGGCTCGTCAGCTTGTTGAGCAGCGTAAACAGAAGGCTAAGGATGAAGCCTTTAATGCTGCTCAGAAGGTTACTCTTGATAACCTCTTCAGCCAGCTCGAGCAGGGCGAGGTTAAAGACCTTAATGTTATCGTTAAGGCTGACGTTCAGGGCTCGGTTGAGGCTGTTAAGGAAAGCCTCGTTAAGCTTTCTAACGAGGAAGTCAGAGTTAATGTTATCCATGGCGGCGCAGGTGCTATCAATGAATCCGATATTATGCTTGCCGCAACCTCGGGAGCTATTGTTGTCGGCTTTAACGTTCGTCCTGACCCCGTTGCTAAAGAGGCCGCCGAGCGTGACGGCGTTGAAATGCGTCTATACAGAGTTATTTATGACTGCATCGATGAGATTACCGCCGCTATGAAGGGTATGTTGGCACCTAAACAGCGTGAGGTTGCTTTAGGTGAGCTTGAAGTTCGTCAAACCTATAAGGTTAGCGGAATCGGCGTTATCGCAGGTTGCTATGTCAAGAACGGTAAAATCACCCGCGATGCTAAAGTTCGCGTTGTTCGTGACGGCATTGTTGTTGCAGAAGATGAGATTGCTTCTTTACGCCGCTTTAAAGATGACGTTAAAGAAGTTGCAGACGGATATGAGTGCGGTGTTGGACTTGAGAAATTCGGCGATATCAAAGAGGGAGATATCTTTGAAGCATTCATTATCGAAGAATACAGAGATTAAATTTTCGGTTGTCAGGGCAGTTTTCTGCCCTGACTATTCGATATAGAGGTAAAAATATGCCAAGTTTTAAAATAGGACGAGCTACTGCTGATGTTCAACGCGAACTTGCCGATCTTTTAAGAGAGGTAAAGGACCCGAGAGTCAGCAAACTGCTCAGTATAATCAAAATCGATTTATCGGCAGACCTTTCTTACGCAACCGTTTATGTCAGTGCCATTGAGGGCTATGAAAAAACAGTTGAAAGTGTTAAAGGTCTTAAAAATGCCGCAGGGTATCTTCGCCGCGAACTCGGTGCAAGACTTAAACTTCGAAAAACACCCGAACTTCGTTTTATTGCCGATAATTCCATTGAGCATAGCGCTCATATCTCAAGAATAATTGATTCTTTTGAGGAGAAAAAATAATGGCCTGCAAAAAAGTGAATGCTAAACTTGCCGCAGAGTTTTTAATTGATAATGACAATTACATTATTCTGACCCATGCATCTCCTGACGGAGATACCTTGGGCTCGGGCTTCGCTTTGCGCGCGGCTTTAGAAATATTAGGCAAGAATGCAAGAGTTGTTTGTCCTGAAGAAATCCCCGAGAAATTTCATTTTATAGCCAAGCAGAAGGATATTGATTACAACATTAAGACCGTTATTGCGGTTGATGTTGCAGATGATAAATTACTCGGTAATTTAAAAGAGGTTTATGAGGATAGGATAGAACTTTGCATTGACCATCATCGCTCTAATACCGAATATGCAAAAAGGCTTTATTTGGAGGCTGATAGCGGCGCGGCGACCGAGTGTATTTATAATGTGATAGAGGCTTTAGGGGTTGAGATAACTCCTTACATCGCTTCTTGTCTTTATTTAGGAATGGCAACCGATACTGGTTGTTTCAAGTTCTCCAATACAACTCCGAGAACCCACAGATATTCCGCTTTGATGATGGAAAAAGGCGCCGATTATGATGAAATCAACCGCGTTATGTTTGAAACAAAATCGCGCGGAAGATTGGCTATGGAAAAAATAGTTCTTGACACAATGGAGTTCTATTTTGGCGGAAAATGCTCGGTTATAACCGTTACAAACGAGATGATTAGTAAGACAGGCTGCAGTGTTGACGAGCTTGATGGAATAACCGCTTTATCAAGGCAGATTGAGGGCGTTTTAGTCGGCATCACCTTGAAGCAAAAGGAAGACGGCAGATTCAAGGTTTCGGTCCGAACCTTCGAGCCCTTTGATGCATCGGTTATCTGCGCTAAGCACGGTGGCGGCGGTCATACAAGGGCGGCAGGCTGTGAGTTTAAGCTTCCCGCCAATGAGGTAAAAGAGCTTTTACTTGCAACCTTAGAGGAGTTTTTTAATGAAAAATGCCGATAAAAAGCCGATAGGTCTTGTTTTGCTTGATAAACCCGAGGGTGTAACCTCTTTCAAAGCTGTTGCAATGCTAAGGCGAATATACGGCGAAAAAAGAATTGGGCATACCGGAACGCTTGACCCTATGGCAACGGGCGTTTTGCCTGTTTTAATCGGCAGAGCAACAAGACTTTCGGAATTAGGGCTTAACGCCGACAAACGCTATACGGCAACTATCTGCCTTGGAATAACCACCGATACTCTGGATATAACGGGAACTGTTTTAAGTGAAACAGAGCCCAAGGTTTCAGATGAACAGTTAAAAGCGGCGCTCGAGCACTTTAAAGGTGAGCAGTTACAGGTTCCTCCGATGTATTCGGCTATAAGCAAAGGAGGAATCAGGCTCTATGACCTTGCAAGACAGGGCGTTGAGGTCGAGCGAGAGCCAAGAAAAATTAGCATTTTAGAGATAAACCTGTTAGAACGAAGCGGCGATGAGTTTAAAATAGATGTTCTTTGCTCAAAAGGAACATATATCCGCTCTTTAGCCGATGATTTAGGCAAATTTTTGGGTTGCGGTGCCGCTTTAGCGGCGCTTCGCAGAACTGCAACGGGTGGCTTCTCTATTGACGCTTGTGCCACGGTTGAGCAAATAGAAAAAGAACCCGAAAAGCATCTTATTTCTGCAGAAAATGTTGTTTCGCATTTTAAGAAAATAACCATTTCCGAAAAGCAGAAAACCCGCTTTATAAACGGCGGTGCGTTAGATAAGTCGCGCGTGAAATCCAGCGGCGCTAATGACGGGGAGCTTTTTAGAGTTTGCTTCGGTGATGAATTTTTAGGTCTTGCTGTATTCAATGAAGAAATGGGCGTGTTTAGCCCAAAATGTCTTATTTAAAAACATATTAGGAGTATTTATATGCTAAAAAAAGCAAAGGTGGCGGTTGCTCTCGGAACTTTTGACGGTCTGCATATAGGCCATAAAAAGATTCTTTGCGCGGCATTGAGCGTTGATGAACTTTTGCCCGTAGCGGTAACCTTTGAAAAGCCGCCGAAGTGTTATACTTCGTCTGATTTTGTGCCGATTCTTATGACTGCTGAATGCAAAAACAGACTGCTTAAAAATATGGGTTTTGCGGAAATAGTTTCGCTTGATTATAATGATGTCCATGATATGACCGCAAAAGAGTTTTTAAACTTTTTATTTTCGAAATATGATGTCAAATTGGCGGTCTGCGGTGATAATTACCGATTCGGTAAAGGCGGTTTGGGTGATGCAACATATTTAAAGGAATATTGTTCAAAAAACGGTGCCAAAGCATTGGTTTTCCCAATGGAAGAAGCCGAGGGAAAGGTTGTTTCCTCAACTCTTATAAGAGAGCTTATAACTGAGGGGCAAATTGCAACTGCAAACAGACTGTTAGGTCAACCGTTTTGCTTTAAAACCGAGGTTGTCCATGGTAAACAACTAGGTAGAAAGCTCGGTTTTCCAACTATAAATCAGTTGCTCGATAATCAACTTGTGACTCCGAGGTTTGGTGTTTATGCTTCGCGTGTTACTGTTGATGGTAAAAAATACGCTGCTGTTACAAACATCGGCTTAAGGCCGACATTTGAATTTAAAGAACCGATAAGCGAAACATATATTCTAGGATTTTCCAATGAAATTTATGGGCAGAACATAGAAGTTGAACTACTTGAGTTTTTAAGAGAAGAAAATGCGTTTTCTTCTGTCGATGAACTTAAGCAGGCTATTTTGTCCGACGTTAAAAAAGCAAAAAAATTTCAGATTTAAATTAAAAGCCGAGCGCATATTATTGCGCCGGCTTTTTAATTTAGTGATAAGTAATAATATTTAATATGAGTTATTGTGAAAAATAATGTTTTTGAATTTTTGCAACAAAAATTCATTGCAAGAGCAGCAACTCGTTGATAATATAAACTTAATATTATATGTAGGAGAGTATACCCACAATGAAAATAGCTTATTCTTTAATAAAATACATTGTAGTTTTTTCGCTCGTTGCAGTCTTGTTACTTACCGGTATGGTAACTGCTTTTGCAACCGAAGCAAAAGTTGCCGTAACCTTTGATTCTAAAGGCGGCTCAATGGTCTCAACTATGGAAGGAGTATCCGGAACTGCCCTTAATCTTCCCAACCCCAAAAGAGATGGTTATATTTTTGCGGGTTGGTATAACAAAAGTGGCGATAAGCTTTTCACAGATATCGTCTTCCCGGACAAGAAAACCGAACTATATGCTAAATGGGATATAAGAGGAAATTTCTCGGGCTTTGAAAATACTGAGGCGTTTGATACTCCCGGCTCACTCCCGTTTACTGTTCGCTGTAAGCTTACAACCGAGGATGCCGCTTCTGGCACTACCTCGCTTTTGTATGATTACCACACAGTTGATAATGCAACCATGGCTCTTGCCACCGTTTCGTTCATTGATGACTGCGGACTTACATACACGTTTACAAATGACGTAGAATATATTTTAACCTTTAAATACAAGGTTGTTTCGGTAACAAAACCGGGCAATTTCGGTGTTATTTCCTCTGATGACCAGGCTCCGTGGAGAAACCGCATTGAGCAGGTCGGCAATCGTGCCGCAAACGGCTACAGCGAAGAGGATATCGGCAAAGGCTGGCAGACCAAAACCATAAAATTCAAGCCGACCGGTATGGAAGAAGTTGCCGAGTATTTCGGCTTTGCAATTTCTGGCTGTGGTAAGCTTTATGTTGACGATATTCTTATCAGAGTTGATGATAAGAACTCAGAATATAAGGGCCATGTTATTGAGTTTGAATCAAACGGCGGCACCTTTATTCCTCCTATTTACGGAAAAGCGGGCGATTCAACAACCATTCCTGAAGAGATTGAAAGAAAAGGCTATAATTTTGTTGGCTGGTATGCAGATAAGGACCTTATCCACGAGTTTGAGGAAACAACCTTTGTTCGTTCAAATACTGTCGTTTATGCTGACTGGTTTGTAAAAAGTAAGCCTCAGGCGCCCACAGGCAATGCCGGCAGCGAAATCGGAAATAGCAGTAGCGAAGTTGGTAGCGAGGATGAGGGACAGCAGACAATAGTTCCCGATAATTCCAAACCATCGGACAATGAGCCTTTAGATGAAAAACAGTTCGATATGACAGTGGTTTATATCATTATCGCTGCGGTAGGCGCACTTGTGGTTGTAGGTGTGGTCATTGTGATTGTCACAAGCAAGGCAAAAGCCAAAGTTGCATCTTCTGCCAAAGCAGAGAAAAACGATGCGGCGAATGACGATAAAGAGGCAAAATAAACAATAACAAAGGTTATATTTTGTTCACTTATACTTAACAAAAAACTTGAAATCAACTCTTTGTTTTGTTATAATACTTACAAGAGTGGCGTTTTGTCCGCTTTTTTTGCATTGGATAAAATGCTGAATAACCCAAAGTACATCTTAAAGGAGAATCATTTATGATGACAAGGAACATTAGAAAGGTGCTTAGTATTGTATGCGCTGTTGCTCTTGTTATGTCACTTTGCGTAGTGTCATTAATAGGAACATCCTCCGCATTTAAAGCAACCGATGCCCCTCTTGGCACCGAGACTAAGCTTACCTTTGATGACGCAGCCGATATGGCTTCTAAAAACGATGGTGGCAAGGTTAAAATCGTTGACGACAATGGCAATAAGGTTGTTAGCATAACTGTTGCTAAGAACGGACCTTATATGTTCGGCTTTGCAAATAGCGATAAAACCGGAAAATTTGAAATAACCCCCGGAGATACATATCTTATTACATTCAGATATAAGATTCTTGCCGGAGCAACCGGAACTAAGGATAAAGTAGGTCTTTATCTTTATAACGGTATATCTTCAACTTGGACTGAATCAACAACATTAAATTCGGCTGATACCGGTCACAGAACCGTTTTAAGAGCTGTTGAGTATAAGCTTGATGCTGCCAATTCTACCGGCTCTAAGGGTTCATATGTTCTCAAAGAGGATACCGAGTGGATGACTGCAAGAATTGTTTATACCGCTCCTAAAACCCTCCGCAGAGATGAGCCTCTTACATTTATGCTTTCGGCTGGTGATACTGCCAAGACCCAGAGTTTAACAGCTTATGTTGATGATGTTACTATTGATACCGTAACAGAAGAAGAAAACATCAACGCAACAACTGTTTACGATTTTAAGGGAGCTGATGGCTCATATACCGACGTTGCGGGCCAGTCAGGTTCTTGGCAGGCAAACAACGGTGCACCTTCTGTTGATGCAGATGGCCTTCATTTCTCTGGTAATACAGTTTCTGTAGGCTCTACACCCAACTGGATTCACAAGGGTGCTATTGCTGATCCCGATTATGGTTCTCCTGTTCTTAAGTCAGGCGCTACATATAGAGTAACTGTTAAATATAAGCTTGAGGCAAAAGCAGCAGATGTAACTACTGCAAACCTCAACCTTGTTTACTCAGGCAATAATAAGTCTGCCGGCTTTGCAGCTGCAGCTGATGGTTCTGCAGCCCCCGGTCTTAACACTGGCGCTGCAAACTTCCTCGGCGCTTATATAGCTTCTGATTCTAAAACTGCTGATACCGCAGTTTCAACCGATTGGCAGACCTTCATCTATAGCTTTACTGCTACCGATGCAATGCACGGCTGCAATCTTCTTCTTTCTATCAGCACCGATTCAAAGGGCGTAGCAACATACTGCATTAAATCAGTTACCGTTAAAGAAGTTTATAGTAAAGACGGTGCAACTGCAGTTACCTTTATTACCAATGGCGGTAACGCAATGGGTGATGATATTTACCCTGCAGGAACAGATATTAAGGATATTCCCGTTCCTACTCATTCAAACGCAAACAAGGGCTTCGCAGGTTGGTATCTCGATGTTGCTATGACTAAGCCGGCAACCAAGATCACCGGTTCTAAACTAACCCTTTATGCAAAGTGGCAGAATGCTAACAATAGCGAAATCACATTTAATAATACAGGTGAAATTTCCAAGAAAAACTTAGCTATCGGTTCAACTCTTCCGAATCCTGTTCGTCCGAATACTGCCATCTTCTTCGAGGGTTGGTATCTCGACCTTGATTTCACTCAGAAGATTACTAAGGTTCCCGTAAATGATTGCACCGTTTATGCTAAATATACCTATGTATATAATGCTATGAACAATCAGGCATTTGCAAGCACACTTGGTAATAAGGTATCAATTGATGTTGATCCTGATGACGCTACCAACAATGTTCTTAAGCATTATGTTCCTCATGGTAACTTCTATAACTTTGGTGTTTCGGCTTATGATGCAGTTGGAGCTAAGGAATATACCTTAAAGCTTAACACCAAGTATTATATTTCATTCAGATATAAAGTTGTTGCTGGTTCTACCGGTGGTCTTGTTGAACTTTATCATGGTGAAAAAGCTGGCACAACTGATGCTACTAAGGTTTCAACCGGCATTTCTTTCCGTTGGGATGATGCAACCGGTGCTGCTGGTACCGATTGGATAACCGTTGAAAGATATATCGATATGGGTGATTCCTATTACTTTGGCTCTGCTAACGTTAACCCTGAAAACGGTAACTTCTCTAAGTTGGAGCATCTCTATGTCGGATGCGGCGGCCGTGCAGGTGGCGTAAACAACAAGGGAACCGTAACCGTTCTCTTTGACGATATTATCATCGGTGAGTATTCCGAGGAAGTTCCTACCGGCGCAGTTGGTGTTTACTTCGAAACCAATGCTAACAAGATTGCTCCGAGATTCGGTTATAAGGGCGAGAAGATTACAATGCCTGAAGACCCCACTCTCTCAGCTCATAAGTTTATTGGCTGGTATACCGATAAGGCTCTTAAAGTTCCTTTCACAGCAAAGACCTTCTCTGATAAAACCATAAAACTTTATGCAAAGTGGGAAGCAACTGAATGGGTAATGGATTTTGATAACTTCAGCGCAACATCAGTTGGTCATACCGACCGTGCTATTGTTGACTCTGAAGGAAGCAATAACTACCTCGATTATCAGTTTGCGCGTGGAACATCAGGTGCAGCTGCTTCTTCAGGTGGTCGTGTTCTTGTAAACCGTGGTATGGATGATATTTATAATCTTAACCCCGGCGTTTCTTACACTATAACACTTAAGTATAAGGCTCTTGAAGTCAACTCAGAAACAGCTATTGCTTTCCGTAATGTTGAAGCTCAGTCTCTCTGGCGCGGAAGTTCACAGCTCTTCAAAAAAGAAATCAAAATTCCCAATGTAACTAATGATTGGGTAACCGTTACAACTAAATTCAAAGCTGATATGGGTGAATCTTCTAACACTTGTTTATCACTTGATATCAAAGGCGATGCACATATCCTTGTTGACGACGTTAAGGTTGTTCCTGAAGTTGATGTAGCTAACGTTTACGGTTCTGTAATCATCAGCTTCGAAACTAATGGCGGCAACTATTGCGATGCAATTTCGGGTGACCCCGGCGATGCAATCACATTGCCCAAGCCCAGCCGTCCCGGATTTATCTTCAACGGTTGGTATAAAGATACCAAATTTAAATCCAAGTTTACCGATAAGAAGTTTGGTGAAGAAGGTAGAGTTCTTCATGCTTCATGGATTCTTGCAAAGTTCTCTGAAGGCTTCGAGGATTACCCTGAGGTACTTGCAGATGCTGGTATTGGTGATGGATATTCACTCTATGATAAAGCCGTAACCGGTTTTGATAAAGCTAACGTTAAAGGCGGTTCTGCATCTATTTTCCGCGATGGTTCTGTGACTGATAAGGGAGCAGTAACTCTCTGCCGCGATGCAGATACTATGCTTACAGTTGGTCAGCAGTATGTGATTTCCTTCTATGTTAAGCCGACTGCTGTTAATGATGCAGCAGGTGTTATTAACCTCGTTGGCATCAAGAGCAACACCGCTGTAACAACAGCAGTTGATACAATTAAACTTGCCGATGTTGCTACCCTTAAGGTAGGCGAGTGGCAGAAGGTTACCTACACCTTTACCGCAACTAATCCTTATGTTGCAATTGCTGCAACCGCAGGAAACGATATGTATTTCGATAATATCACTCTTAACATCGAAGGCTATACCGGTTCTTCTACTGGTGATTCTTCTGTTAATCCGTTTGTTATGATGGCTCTTGTAATTCTTACTGCAGGCGCTCTTGTTGTTACCGGCAAAAAGGTTTATGAGAAATAATTAAACTAAAATAACGGCGCAACCATTTTGGTTGCGCCGTTTTCTTTTAGCTGTTTTATCAATTTTCTATTCAGTTTTACAAGGTTGTCAATTTTATTTTATAAATCGACAAAGATTATGTTAAATATTAAACAAATTTGCGGTTTGGTATTGTCTTTTTTAAAATTTGAGTATATAATTAAGAGGTCAAATTATGAAAGGAGTTTAGTTCATATGAATTACTCAGTTGAAGTTCAAAACATGTGCACTGTTGCCAAGGGTCCTCATCATGGACCGGCTCCCATTCCCGAAGAGGGCAAGTGGGTTCAGGCAAAAGAAATTAAAGACATTTCCGCTTACACTCACGGTGTGGGCTGGTGTGCTCCTCAGCAGGGTGCTTGCAAGGTCACTCTCAATGTTAAGGACGGTATCATCCAGGAGGCTCTCGTTGAGACACTTGGTTGC
>JAZOQD010000080.1:0-14677 GCA_045655925.1 Acutalibacteraceae bacterium
CGCCTAAAAATTCATCCTCAAAGGTAAGGTCAAAATGCTCTCTTAAGGGGCCTTCTTTTTCCTTTGGCCCCACCGCTGAGGCAAACGCCTTAACGCTTATATCCTTTTGAAGCTTTATAGTTCTTCCTATTTTTTCTGCCATAAAAACATCTCCCTTTTAGGTTAGTTTTTCAGGATGCAGTCGATATATTCTATTTACACTTGTAAATAATAAAAAGGGCGGCTCAAGCAACACTTTTATCGTTTATACATTCTCTTTCTTCACTTACTCAAACTCACCCATTTAACTATTTTGCATATCTTTGTAAAATCTTGCTACTCGATTGACAATCCAAATGCCGCCATGCTATAATTTTAAAAAATTTTGGAGGCCTTTACTATGCAAGGAATTCAATATACAACCAACCGTTACGGTCAGTTTGTTGCCTATCCGCTTAAAGAATCTCTTTCGGTCGGCGGAGCTATAAACATCAAGAAAAGTGATGACTTTTTCAGTAACTACTGGGGCATTGGCGTTGCTGTTACTGACAGTTCATGCTATAACCTTATGTTGATGAACAAAGAAGACCGCACCGCCCTTCTTAAAGCTCTTTATTCCAAAGAAGGTTTGGGCCTTTCGGTTGCGAGGCTTTGCATCGGCTCATGCGATTATTCCGCAAGAGTTTACAGCTATGACGATACTGCAAATGATATAGAACTCAAGGATTTCAGCATTGCAAAAGACCTTGACTACATTATCCCGGTTGTTAAGGAAATTCTTGAAATCAACCCCGATATTTCTTTTTATGCTTCGCCGTGGAGTCCTCCTTATTGGATGAAAACAGGTGGCAATATGTGCGGTGGATTTATGAGAGCCGAATATATTGATTGCTATGCCGAATATTTTGTTAAATTCATAAAAGCCTATGCCGAACTTGGCATAAATATAAAGGCCGTTACTGCTCAGAACGAGGTTGAATGCCAGTTGCCAAGTTATCCTACTTGCATGTGGCACCCCGATACAGAAGCCGATTTTATTATTGCTCTTAAAAAGAAATTCCGAGAATACGGCATTACAACTGAAATCTGGTGCAACGACCATAACTTCAACCTTACCGACCGTGTTGATTGGCTTATGAGCGAACGCGAACTCTATAAGTATTGCGATGCTGCAGCTTTCCATTACTATACCGGTTCAATTGAGGATACCGATATTCTTAAAAAATATGAAGGCTTAAAACTCCACTTTACCGAGGGTGGCCCAAGATTGCAGGAAAGCTATTCTGATGACTGGTGCAAATGGGCATCAATGATTATCAAAACGCTTAATCGCGGCTATCTTTCTTTTGCAGGTTGGAACCTTATGCTTGATGAAACTGGCGGTCCTAATGTTGGCCCTTATTTCTGTGGCGGCCTTGTAACAAGGAACCGTGTATCAGGCGAACTTTCTTATAGCGGCCAGTATAAAGCCTTCCGCCATTTTTCTCCTTACATAAGCGCTGCCTCAAAAATTTATAACATTGAGGTTGACAAGATTAAAAATCCTATGGGCGCATATCCGAAAGGCAATCCTCGTCAGCTTGAAGGCTGTGTTGTTGAAAATGAGCATAATGAGGTTCTGATTTTTGTTAACCATGGCCCCAACAAAGCTCAGACTCAATACGAATTCAACAGCAAACTTTACTATATTGAACTTTTGCCCGAAACGGTTGCAACATTGATTTTTGATAAATAATTCAAAGGGAACGTTTTTTAAAAAGCGTTCCCTTTTTTATGTTTACATATCTGCAAATTTCAAGTATAATAAAATTATCAAAAAATGCAGGAGCTATAAAAATGAAGTCGATTAAAAGCATTTATAAAATCGGATACGGGCCTTCTAGTTCGCATACTATGGGTCCCGCTTTCGCAACCTCTCGTTTTATGACTGAAAATCCCGAGGCCGACTTTATTAAGGTTATTCTCTATGGCTCGCTTGCCAAAACCGGAAAAGGCCACGGAACCGACCGCGCGATTATAGAAACACTTGCCGATATTCCTTATGAGATAATTTGGGACTTAGAAAGCGAAACGCCCTACCACCCCAACACAATCGAATTTATCGCCTTTAAAAACGGCGCGGAAATAAACCGCCGCAAGTTTTATAGTATCGGTGGCGGTGAAATTGAGGCGGAAGGCGATGAAAAAAGCGCCGAAAGCGAAGTTTACAAAGAAACAAGCTTTACCGAAATTGCAGCTCTTTGCAAATCGCAAAACATAAGGCTCTCAGACTATGTTTTTGAGCATGAGGATGAGGATTTTAAAAAATATCTTCTCTCGGTTTGGCAAACAATGCAAAACGAAATTGCCGAAGGCCTTAGTAAAACGGGAATTTTACCCGGTGGCATTCAGGTTGAGCGAAAGGCGCAGTTTTTACACTCTCAAAGGCATATCGACGAGAGCCCGCAAACCAAGGAAAACCGCCTGGTTTGCTCCTATGCCTTTGCCGCGAGCGAGCAGAACGCCGACTGCGGAATTATAGTTACCGCGCCAACCTGTGGCTCTTGCGGCGTTTTACCTGCGGTTTTGAAATATATGCAAGAGAAAAATAATTTCTCTGACGAGGATATTCTTCGCGCGCTTGCCGTTGCGGGACTTATTGGCAACCTTGTCAGCACAAACGCTTCAATCAGCGGTGCAGAATGCGGTTGCCAGGCCGAAATCGGAACCGCTTGCAGTATGGCGGCGGCAGCACTTTGCGAGTTGTTCTTTATGGGCATTGACCAAATCGAATATGCCGCAGAGGTTGCTATGGAGCATCATTTGGGCCTCACCTGTGACCCTGTTTGCGGTCTTGTTCAAATCCCTTGTATTGAGCGTAACGCCGTTGCCGCGATGAGAGCGATTAACGCTTTAAGCCTTGCGAATTTCCTTTACGGGAGCCGCAAAATTTCGTTCGATACGGTTGTTGAAACTATGTATCACACAGGCAAGGATTTGTCCCATCTATATAGAGAAACCTCAGAGGGTGGACTTGCCAAGCTTTATAAAAAATAAAAAGCGACCCTTGAGGGTCGCTTTTTTACTGTTCATTTTTTTCTTGTCTTTTTCTTTTTTCTTTTATCAAAACAACAACTGTTGTTACAATAACTACCGAGTCTGCTATTGCGCCGACGATATTTAAGATGGCAATATTGAAAACAACGAAACCGACAAGGCTTAATAAAAACGATAGTTTAAACAGTTTTTCGTTATCTTTTAGCCAAAAAATTGCCAGGGTGTATTGCAAGTTTCCAACAACGGGCAACAGGCCGATTATTCCCCGATTGTTAAAGACAATTCCTAAAACCACTCCCAGAACAATCAATATCCATTCCAAAGCCTTGCTCTTGATATTTTTGATGGCGACTGCGTTTCTTATAATGCTTACAACATTCTGCACCGCGGCGCTATATCCACGCAAAACAATGGCGCAGACAAAATAGATAACCTGACTGACCGACTGGAAAAAAAGCATTCCTTTTGCTGATTTTCGAGTTGAACTTATAGCATTAGAGCCCATGGCCAACAACGTGCAAAGATTGCCGATAATAATATTGGGGTTCATTTGTTCTCTCCCTTGTGAGATTTTATGGCAATTATATCACAAACAATCTCCAAAGGCAAACACTATATAGCTATTATTTTTCTTAAACAAAAAGTTGAGCCGCCTTTTAAAATGATGTTGTAACCCAATAGATAACCCCATAAATCACACTTGCAACGGTGACGTAAACAATAACCGGCCCTGCTATTGTAAACATCTTTGCGCCAACGCCGAGGACAAATCCCTCTGCTGCTGTCAATATAGGACACAGTGATTTCTTAAAAATATTTACATAAAATCGGCAGTGTGGTATGATGAAATAAATAAGGAGGACATACTATGAATTTTACAATAAAAAGAAAAATATTAAATATTATAGGTATTGTATTTGCACTGGCACTACTTATTTTTCATAAATATTTCTATGAAACCTCTATGGGCATCACCGTTTCGATAATATTTCTTTTGGCTTATCTTATTCTTTGCTTGATGTGGTGGCGTTGTCCGCATTGCAATTCTTATTTATGGAAACTTGCCCCATTTGCCACGCATTGTCCATATTGTGGCAACAAATTTGATTAAGCTTTTTTTCGGGTCGATGTAGGCATCGACCCCTACGGATATTTATTATATTCCGCGTAGGGGCGGATGCCCACATCCGCCCGTTAAAACAATGAGGTTATCCAATAAATAACCCCATACACTACACTTGCCACCGTGCCATATACAATAACAGGTCCCGCTATTGTAAACATTTTTGCACCAACGCCCAAGACAAACCCCTCTGCTCGATACTCGATTGCGGGGGATACCACCGCATTGGCGAATCCGGTTATGGGAACGAGCGTTCCTGCGCCTGCACGTTTTGCGATTTTATCAAAAACACCTATTGCCGTTAACGCCGCTGCTATAAATATAAGTGTTACCGAAACGAGCGTTTTTGCGCTCTCTAAATCGAGTTCGGACATTTGATACCCCTCAAGCAAAAACTGCCCCAGCGCGCATATAAAGCCACCCACCAAAAACGCCCACAAGCAGTCCTTTAAAATCGGCGACTTTGGCGCTTTTTCTGATACTAATTTCTGATATTCCTGTTTTTTAACATTCATAAAAAAAGCCTCCCTCGGTATTTTTACCGAGAAAGGCTTTTTTATTTATGTTATTTTAATGAAACAACAGTAACTCCATCCTCGCCCTCGCCGTAAAGACCTGCTCTGAACTCTTTTACAGACGAGTTTGACTTAAGATATTCTCTGACCGCTTTTTTTAGTGCGCCCGTTCCTTTGCCATGGATAATCCAGATAGTTCCAAGACCTGCCATAACCGAATTATCTATGAATCTATCAAGCTCCAACGCCGCCTCATCCCCCGTGAAGCCTCTTATATCGATTTCACTCGATGCGGTTCTTGGGTTAGAATCAGCAGTTGCCTTTTTGACCGTTCTTTGCTTTGCGGGAACTGACTTTTTAGAATCAACAAGGCGCAATTTTGAAACCTCGATGCGCATTTTCATAACGCCCGACATTATCATTATCTGCTCGCCTGACTGGTCCTCTAAAACCTGAGCTTCTTTTCGCATTTCGGCAATGGTTACCCTATCGCCTTTTTTAAGCGGTCTTGGCAAAACATATCCGTCCTGCGCCGATTCTATTGGGTCAGCAGTATCTGAAAGACGCGAAACGCCTCCCTTAACTGCAGCTCTTGCACGGCGAATTCTTTCCTCAGTGCTATCGTTGCTCTTTTTAAGTGCCTCTAATTCCGAAAGCAGTTTTTCTGCCTCGGCTCTTGTTTTTTCAACAATCACTGACGCCTGCTCTCTCGCCTTTTCGATTGCTTTGCGACGGCTTTGTTCGAGTTCCTCCTCTTTTAGCTTGTTTTGCTTTTTTAGCACTTCCATTTCCGAGCGCAGACGCGCCGCCTCGGCTCTATCCTGCTCGGCCGATTTAACCTCTTTTTCAAGAGTTGCAACAACGCGCTCAAACCTTGAATCTTCCTCGGAAACAAGGCTTTTTGCCAAGGCAACGGTATCTTCCGAAAGACCAAGCCTTTGAGAAATTGCAAAAGCATTAGACCTACCCGGCATACCAACAATCAGTTTATATGTTGGTTTTAGAGTTGCAACATCGAACTCGCAGCTTGCATTGCAAACCCCTGCCGTTTCAACGGCATATGATTTTAATTCTGCATAATGGGTTGTTGCGGCAATTTTAGCGCCCTTTTCGCGCAACTTCATTAAAATGGCGGTTGCCAATGCCGCGCCCTCTACAGGGTCGGTTCCCGCGCCAAGCTCATCTATGAGCACCAGGGATTTTTCATCGGCCTTTTCTAAAATGCCGATAATCTTGGTCATATGAGCCGAAAAGGTTGATAGCGACTGCTCGATGCTCTGTTCATCGCCTATATCGGCCAAAATATTCTCATATACGGAAACCTTGCTGCCATCAGAAACGGGAATCATCATTCCGCACATTACCATAAGCGTTAAAAGGCCAATCGTTTTTATGGTAACAGTCTTACCGCCTGTGTTGGGTCCTGTTATGATAAGAGTATCAAACTCCTCGCCCAAAGGAATGGTTACAGGAACTGCGGTTTTGCGGTCAAGCAAGGGATGACGCGCATTTTTAAGATATGTTATTCCCTCGTTATTAACGGCGGGCATACTCGCCTTCATATCAAACGCCATAGAGGCTTTTGCAAAAACCAGAGAAAGCCCAACTATTGCCGAAAACGACGAATTTATGCCATAAGAAAAACTCGCCGCCTCTCTTGAAAGTTCGGCTAAAATTCTATCAATCTCCTCTTTTTCCTTGGTTTTCAAAGCCCTGATTTCGTTGTTTATTTCAACGATTACCATGGGCTCAATAAAGAGCGTTGCACCCGAGGAGGAGGTATCATGCAAAAGACCGGGAACCTCCGATTTATGCTCGGCTTTTACGGGGATACAGTATCTTCCGTCACGCTGGGTTATAATACCCTCCTGCAGATATTTGCCAACCGATGCGCTATGCACCATTTTTTCCAACCTGTCACGAACATTAAGCTCAGAAGAATTGATTTTTCGGCGGATGTTTTTAAGCTCTATAGATGCGTTGTCATCCATTTCCTCTTCCGATTTTATGGATGAGAAAATTTTATCCTCAAAGTATTTGTTTGGTTGTAAATCACTAAAATAAGAGTCCAGATTGGGCGATAAAGCATTCTCACACTTGCTGTGCCAATCTAAAACCTGACGAACCGAGCGAAGCACCTCTCCGATATCCAGCAGTTCCCGCATTGAAAGGACGGCGCCTGCCTCGGCTCTTGCCAAAGCATTTGTCATATTCTTTGGGCTGCCAAACGACGGCGAGCCGAACCCTGCAATCAGCTTATAAGCTTCATCAGTTTCGGCAAGCAGTTTTTTTACGGTATTAAGTTCAGTTTCAGGCTTTAGTTCTAAAGCCATTTCTTTTGCCGCCAAAACCCTTGCATAGCTCGATAACATTTTTAAAACCTTATCAAGCTCCAAGGTGGCGGTATGTTTCTCACTAATCATATTTTATCCTCTAAAGACTATGCAAAAATTCAAGAGTTTTAAATCTTTTATCGGTCTGCGCCAACAGGTATTTTTCGGTAACAAAGGAAAGATAGGAAGCCGAGCTTTCAGACAATGAGAAGGAGAAAATCTTATTAAAATCACAATATGCAATATGCCTCATTGCAAAAAGCGTTGATTTATCAAGGCGAACAAATTCGCCCTTATATTCCCCTAAGGCTTTACATCTTTCGCAAAGAATTTCGCCGCCAGTTAAATCAAGCAAAAACGGAAAGCTATCCTCGCATTCGCAAACTCTGCAGGCCGTTAAATCGGGCATAAGACCGGCTATTACCATCATTCTTAATTCTACTACCGCCTTTATAAGCGAAAGGTCGATCTGCCCTTTTTCAATAAAATGAAGCGCATTTAATCCCAAACGCAAAAAATCCTCGCTTTCGCCCTCGGTTTCATAAGGGACAATAGAAAGGCAAAGCTCGCAGATATACTGCGCGAGGCTGAATTTTACAATATCGTTTGAAAACGAGAAAAAAGATTTATGAACCTCTGAATCGGTTATTCTGTATGTATCGTTTTTCTTGGTTATTTCAAAGCTTGAATAGGTTATTAAAGCGGTGGCAGCAGAGTTTTTGCCTTTAATGCTTCTGCCGCCGCTTACAAAGGCCGATATAAGCCCTTTATCTCGGGTGAGTATAACGACTGCGCGGTCATTCTCACCGACATTGTTCGATTTTATTACAAGCCCGTCGGTCTTGAATTTCAACGCCGCCGCACCCCTTTTCTTTTTCGAGCTTTGCAGCAGTGTATATCAGGTAATCATTGATACTGCCGCTTTGACAAAACTTTTTCCAAGCTAACATTTCAGCCACGCAAAACACCCTTTCTTAAAGGTATTTTGCGCTTTTTAAAAGGTTATATAAATGGTAATTATTTTAAATCGAGTCCAAAGGAATGAATGAGTCCTCCGCGGTTTCTCCAATCCTCTTTAACCTTTACCCAAAGTTTTAAATTGCATTTGCAACCAAAAAACTCCTCGATATCCTCTCTGGCTTGAGTGCCGACCTTTTTAAGCATCGCGCCACCCTTGCCGATAATGATTCCCTTATGAGAATCCTTTTCGCAATAGATGTTTGCCTCAACCTCAATAATAGGTTCGCCGTTTTTATTATCGCGCTCATAAAAGCGCTCTAAATCCACCGCTATTCCATGGGGGATTTCTTTATCGAGCAATCTTAAAAGCTTTTCTCTTATAAGTTCTGATACAATAACGCTGTCTGCCTGGTCGGTGGTCTGGTCATCATAGAAATAATGCGGCGACTCCTTAGCGAATGCAGATAACTCTTTAATGAGCTCGTCCAAACCATCCCCCGTTTTTGCCGAAACAGGAATTACCGCTTTAAACGGAAATTCGCTTGAATATGCAGAAATTATTTCCAATAAATCGGATTTATCTGCCAAAAGGTCAATTTTATTGACAAGCAAAACCGCTTTTAAACCACTTTTTGCTATCTGCTCTAAAAGCGCAAGCTCGGCGGCAGGCAAAGAGTCCTTATCAAATTTAAACTTAGGTGATGCCTCAACAACAAAGAGCGCAACATCAACGCCCGAAAGCCCTGCCGAAACTGTTTCCATCATCTTTTCGCCAAGCTTATTCTTGGGTTTATGAAATCCCGGAGTATCAATAAAAACGAACTGCGTTTCCTTTTTTGTAAGAATGCCCGTTATTCTTGTTCTTGTGGTCTGCGGCTTGTCCGACACAATGGCAACCTTTTGCCCTAAAATCTTATTAAGCAACGATGATTTTCCAACATTTGCGCGACCGACTATTGTTATAAATACTGATTTTGTGTTTTCCAATATCTTTTCTTCCTTTTAAAAAACTACCTCGCGGGTCAAACCCATCTCAAGCAGAACATTTTCTTCTTTTTCACGCATTATTTCAGCCTCGATTCCGCCGTTAACATGGTCGTAACCGAGCAGATGCAAAACCGAATGAACGGTTAAAAATGCTATTTCTCTTTGAAGCGAATGGCCGTATTCCTCTGCCTGATGAACGGCATGCTCAACCGAGATTATAACATCACCTAGCATCCAAGCATTTGTTGCGGGATTGGTTTCCCTGTTCTCATTATCGCCAAGCGGGAACGAAAGAACATCAGTTGAAGCATCAATATTGCGGAAATCTCTGTTCAGAGTTTGGATTTCGGCATCGTTAACAAAGCTTATATCTATTTCAACATTACCTTCAATTCCCTCATTCTTCAGCACCGCGGCACAGGCGCGGCGGCAAAGCATTCTGATACCTGTAGGGATTTTTACTTCTTTTTGTTTATTTACCATTGTTACCTTTGTTCTGTCCACTTTTAGCTTGCCTTCTTTCTTCATACTTCTCGTAAGCTTTAACTATATCCTGAACTATTTTATGGCGAACAACATCGCGCTCCTGAAACTTTGAAATTGCTATATCCTCAACCCCTTTGAGAATATTCATAGCATCTATCAGTCCCGATTTTTTGCCGTCAGGCAGGTCAATCTGGGTTATATCTCCAGTTACAACAGCCTTTGAGTTAAAGCCAAGACGAGTTAAAAACATTTTCATCTGCTCGCTTGTTGTGTTCTGAGCTTCATCTAAGATAATAAAGCTGTCATCCAGCGTTCTTCCGCGCATATAGGCCAAGGGCGCTACCTCAATGCTGCCGCGCTCCTGGCATTTTTGAAAGTTTTCGGCGCCCATCATATCAAAAAGCGCATCATATAGAGGTCGCAAATATGGGTCAACCTTCTGCTGCAAATCGCCCGGCAGGAAACCAAGTTTTTCGCCCGCTTCAACGGCAGGTCTTGTTAAAACGATGCGGTTTACCTGCTTTTGCCTGAACGCATCAACCGCCATTGCAACGGCAAGATAGGTTTTACCTGTTCCCGCAGGGCCAACACCGATTGTGACAGTGTTTTTAGCTATCGCTTCAACATATTTTTTCTGGCCGATGGTTTTAGGTTTAATCGGTTTGCCCTTTGAGGTTATGCAGATGCAGTCACTGCCTGCAATTTTCTCAATGCCCTTTTCGTTTCCGTCTGATGCAAGGCTCATAACATAGCGGACGCTCTGCTCGGTCAGGCTCTCTCCCTTATTTATCATAAGCAGCAAACTCTCAACCGTTTTTGCGGCGCGCTCAACATTTTCAGCATCTCCGCTGATTCTTATTTCACCTGCTCTGAATGTTATACTGACCGAAAATTCCTTTTCAATGAGCTTTACATTCTCATCAAGATTGCCGAACAAGCCTGCAACCTGCTCCATTCTTTCGATGTTAATTGCCGTTTCCGCCACTTTTCACACCCCAAATATATATTCATATTTATTTTACCTTAATTTTCAGGATAAATCAACAATAATTCCTTATCTGCAATATTTTCTGTAAGGGTAAATTCGCTCTCGATTTTAACGCCCTTTTCCGTAACCGTAAATGTGTCTTTTCTTTCTAAAATTTCGGCGTTTTTTAACTCCTCCGATTGCAGTTTTTTCATCATTTCTATACTTAGGAGCCTGGCCTCGTCCTCGTTTATTTCATAGGCTCTTATATCGGTTTTGTAAAAGACCGTTTCGTAAATTTTTACAGGTAGATACATTCCATTACTTTTAAACGCAATCTCTCGACTTGTTGTTTCATACTGTCCTTTTGCAGAGCCCAAATAAAGCGGAACATTCATTCCAAAAAACGATAAAACCCTTTTCTTTTGCGGTTGCCCCATATAAACCTTTTCGGTTTGAACAAAGGTTGCAAGACAGGATAGCTTTCGCGTTGTTCTGGCATATATTTCGCCTTTTGAGCGTCCGATACTGGCAGTGCCATCTTTATATTCTGTTATACCCGAAACCAGCATCTGACCTGCTGATACCGTTTGCCCGACCTTGACCTTTATAACTCCCTCATCAACCCTTAAAGCTGTTATAACCCCATCGGTTTTAGCAACCAAATTGCAGGGCGAGGGGTCGGTTTTTTCGGTATCTATAGATTCGGAAATATTGACCGTTGCCTTGACGCCCTCTAAATTAACCGATGCCCAGGCAATGTTCGGCAAATTGAGAGCAAGGCGGGTTCTTAGTAGCTCTTGGTCTATGGAAGAGCGCCAAACCCCCTCATATAACCCCAAGTTTTCACAAGCCGAAATGATTTCTTTTTCGGTAAGATTAACGTTTCCAACCACTTGGATGTTCCATATAAAGCCCGATAGCCAAAAGAGCAGCGAGAAATATAAAACAAGCCCTGCCGCAAAGCCAAAGCGCAGGCGATATCTTTTTAAAATAAAGGGCAAGCCGTGGCGCGAGAGGACCTTTGTTCTTACTTTGTTTTTGCCCCTTATCTGACGCATTTTGAGATAATTCGACACACTTATACAGGCGGTAAGGTTTCCGTTTTCTCTATCCATATCCCAAACACTTACGCGGTTTGCCGCGAGCTGATTAAAGAGCCGTTCAGGGAAATCGCCCATAACTTTAAACCGAACATAACCCAAGAGAAACCTTAACAGTTTTATCACTCAATTTCACCTCGTAACGAACTCGATAGACTCAATGTTGCCCCTTATAACTGCGCCGCTATCTGAAAACTCGCAAAGAGTAAGCGCACTGCCCGAAAACACGGCAGCACCCTTTATAAGCTTGATTTTTATAAGGTTGTCATAGTAATCAATAACTCCCTTGCACCCGTCTATAGACACCTCTTTGTTGCCGATAATGTTAATAACCGTTTCGTTTGCCGCCAAAATTTCCTCGGTTTGAAAGAATTTCAATTTTTGTTTCTTTTCGGTTTGGTCGGTTTTAAGTTTTTTGCTCAAGCAAAACACCCCATACTTTTCTTATTCTTAGATAAAATATGCAAAATAAGCCTTGCAAATTACATCACATTATCATTCAGCCAAGCTGTTTTCTCATATACTCTATGGGTGATATTATGAATAGGGGTTTTGTTGTTAAAATAAGGCGGCTTTGGCTCGCTTTTTTTATAATTCTTACTATGGCGGCGGTAATTATATTGCCAAACGGCGCAATAGGCGCAAAAAAGGGTCTTCATCTCTGTTTTTCGGCGGTTATTCCCTCTTTGTTTTTATTCACTGCCCTTTCTCTCTTTGCGCAAAATTCCGGCGCGGCAAAAATCATAAGCCGACCGCTTTCTCCTCTTTCTAGGGCGCTTTTCGGCCTTTCCGGCGAGGAGTTTTCGGTGTTTTTGCTTTCTTTGTTTTCCGGCTATCCCGTTGGCGCGAAACTGATTGCCGAAATGTTTAGCCAAAACAAAATAGGGCGAAAAAGAGCGCTTATAATGCTTAGTTACTGCGTTAATGCAGGACCAGCCTTTATAGTTACTGCCGTTGGGGCGATTATGTTAGGCTCTAAATCTGACGGATATAGACTTTTAATAGCGCATATTCTTTCTTCCCTTTTGATTATGGCGGTGCTAAAGCCGTTTATTAAAAAATCGAGCACCGAGCAAAAGGTGCTTCATAATGCCGAACCGCAACCTCTTTGCGACTGCTTTGTTAGTTCGGTTTCTGCCGCCGCAAGCTCAATTTTATCGGTTTGCGCGTTTGTGGTTCTGTTTGCGGCGTTGGGCGAAATTATAGCGGCGTTACCCTTACCCGAAGCGCTTAATAAAGCCATTCGAGCCATTTTAGAGGTTACGGTTGGAGCCTCACTTTTTGGCAGAAAGCATCTTGGGATAATAGCTTTCCTGCTCGGCTTTGCGGGAATATCGGTTCAGTTTCAGGTTTTGGCGGTAACTGCCCAGCTGAAACCGAGCTATATAAAGCTATTTTTCTCCCGCATTGCCCATGGCACTTTATCCTATATATCAATTTTTATTATGGAAAAGCTTTGGCCGAGGAGTATTAAAACCTCGGTTCCGCCGGGGAGCCTTTCTGCCGCCTTAAGCGGCGATGTTTCAGCCTCGGTGGCGCTTCTTTTGATGGGAATCGTTCTCGCCGCATTTACTTTCAAAGAAAAGAATAAGAATGCTATGGAAAAATGATTTTTAATGTGGTATAATTAGCAAGAGGTGAAGAGTATGGGTTCGGGATTTTTTAACAAAAACATTTCTGCGGCTTGCGAATATTGTAAAAACGGAACTGCTTTTTCCGGCGGAAAAGAAATATTCTGCAAGAAAAAGGGCGTTGTTGAACCCCAATTTTCCTGCAGAAGCTATAAATACGATGTTTTAAAAAGAGAGCCAAAAAGCGAGATAATCTCAACCGATTATTCCCCCGAGGATTTTAAACTTTAAGGGAATAGCGGCTTGGCTTTAAAATGTAAAATTCCTATTGACAAACCCGTTTTATACGGATATAATAAATTGCGTGCCAAAAAGGCACAAGTCAAGATGTGGTGGGTATAGCTCAGTTGGTTAGAGCGCCAGATTGTGGCTCTGGAGGCCATCGGTTCGATTCCGACTACCCACCCCACTTTTTTTATACCCATTTTTAAAACATAACATTTTGGGGTGTCGTCAAGCGGTAAGACACAGCACTTTGACTGCTGCACTCGTAGGTTCGAATCCTGCCACCCCAGCCAATTAAAAAGCACACCCAAACGGGTGTGCTTTTTAATTCGTTTCGGGTCTAAGGGGCGGACTTTTTTCGTCGAAGCAGTCCGAAATGCGCGACAGCATTGCGGAACTGCGAAGTCGTGAGCACGGCGGGTTTGCCGCTAACCGCTCGGTGCGGTCGGCAAAACAACGAGCGCACCGCATCCTGCCACCCCAGCCAGAAAAAAGCACTTGCATATGCAAGTGCTTTTTTCTATCTAATCCGAAGGATTGGTATGTAATCACGACGTAGTTGTGTATGGAATCGCCGCAGGCGCATGGCATCGCGTTTAGCACATATTCCTCCTTCGGATTCATGCCATACAATGTTCCGCATTGATTGCCGTGCGCACCGCATCCTGCCACAAGCTAAAATTTCACAATTTTTGCTATTTACTTCACACGAAACTTCACACGAAAATTGATTATAAGAAAATTTCTAAAACACATTGATAATTTTAAAATACTGTGCTAAAATAATCTTGCGACACATCAGAATATTATAGCTATAAAAGGTGCATTTTACTTTGGTAAAAATGCAACCTCTGTTTTTGCACCTTTATGGCGTGAATGATGTGTCGCAGCATTTGAGGCTATGCATTTTTCGTGCGTAGCTTCGGCTGCGCATTTTTTATTTTTGGAGGAAATTATAATGATGAAGAAAATCTTAACAGGACTCCTTAAGTTTGTGTGGTTTTGGGACTTGCAGCCTGCGGCTTGGATAGTTCTAACGCTGAATCAGAGACAACCAACTCGTTTCAATACATAACCAGCTCGAAATCAGAAACTCCCAATGCCGAAAACAACAATTCTTCTGTCGCCAGCACACCTCACAAAGAAGATGAGACAGAATCATCCAAGTCAACAGAAAACGAGAAATCAGATGAATCCTCAACCGATAAAACAAGCTCTAAAAAGCCATCCGTTACCGTTCCTGACAAGGAGGAAACAGATGGAAATCTTGTTTGGATTCCTGTTAACGGCGGCAAAAAATACCACAAAAAAGCCTCCTGCAGTAACATGAAA
>JAZOQD010000081.1:0-12797 GCA_045655925.1 Acutalibacteraceae bacterium
GAATCCTCAACCGATAAAACAAGCTCTAAAAAGCCATCCGTTACCGTTCCTGACAAGGAGGAAACAGATGGAAATCTTGTTTGGATTCCTGTTAACGGCGGCAAAAAATACCACAAAAAAGCCTCCTGCAGTAACATGAAAAATCCTATGCAAGTTACCAAGGAAACCGCGGAAGAAAACGGATTTGACCCTTGCGGAAAATGCTATTAAACTTTTTAACCCCCGAGAAAAATTCTCGGGAATTTTTCTTTCCTTTTCTTTTGCTTCATGTTATTATATTCTTCAGAGGTGGTTTTATGAAAACATTTGAGCAATTAAGGGATAATCTTTTGTTTTATTGCAAAGCGTTGGACTTTCCCAATGATGCTACCGATACTTTCTGCTCAGCGCTTTTTGGCATATCGGCTGATTCTACCGATTTTGCCGAGCTGACTTCTATTCTTGCGCTCTATGAGGAAACTGAGCTTTGCGATTATTCCGCTATGCTTTCTAAAATCAAGACACTTTGCGAAAAGCATTATATCCACGAATACACCTCAGCTATGCTGCTCTTTTTGCTTTTAGCGGATAAACTAAAGGCAAGATACGCCGAACGAAAAATTTCTTTAGAGATTTTTTATGCTTCGCTTCGCGATTTGCGCTACAAGTTAGACGAATGCCAACTTGTTCACGGTATTTTTGGCACCTCGGCAGGCTGGTGGTATGCAGGATTTTTCAGGCTTACCCGTTTTGCATTAGGTAGATTGCAGTTTGAAATTATAACTATCAAAGAAGATGTGACTGTTGACGGAGTGGTTATTCCAAACGGCAGCAAAGCAATCAATATACATATTCCAAGAACGCTGACCCCGTTAGACCGCCGACAAACGCTTGACGCTTACAATATGGCGGCGGAGTTTTTTAAAGCGGAATTTGAGGCTTCGCCCATTATTTTTGCTTGCGACAGTTGGCTTTTATATCCTTGGCTTAAAGAGGCTTTGGGTGAAAATTCAAACATTGTTCGTTTCGCAAATGACTTCACTCTTTACAAAGTTGGCGATTACGAGAATTATGCTTTGGCCTGGCGAGTTTTTGATAAAAAATATGAAAGCGATATTTCGGCAATGCCAAATAAAACCAGTTTGCAACGCGCATTTATTGAGCGCATTAAAAACGACCTGCCTATCGGATGGGGTCGCGGAATATTTATATATAAATAATATTAAGCCCTAAAACTTAAGTTTTAGGGCTTTTTTGTTGAAAACGCGGTTTTAATATGTTATCATTATTCTGTAAAATATGGCGTTCGCCAAAAGGAGATGCTTTCATGACATTTAATGTTAATCATCCGGTTTTATTTGTAATTGTCGGAGCCTTGATTCTTGCAGTTCTGGCGCAATCGGTTTACTTCCTTGTTCGCGCTCTCAGAAGAGCCAAGCAGCTCGGCATAGGAGAAAAGGTTGTTAAAAAGACTATTTCCTCCGCTGCAGTTTTCACTATTGCCCCCGCTATTGCAATTTTAGTGGGCGTTGTGGCTTTATCCAAGAGCCTGGGCGTTGCTTTGCCTTGGTTAAGGCTTTCGGTTATCGGCTCTATTACATACGAGACCGTTGCCGCGGGTAACGCGCTTAATGCCGCTAATATTTCGGCAGGCGATGTTATTACCGACCCCTCAATTTATGTTACTGTCCTTTGGGTTATGACTATTGGTATCGCGGCAGGTCTTATCCTCGTTCCCTTTGTTACAAAGAAAATCCAAGGCGGTCTTATGAAGGTTTCGGTTAAGGATAAAAAATGGGGCGAGATTTTTAATAACGCCATGTTCCTCGGTATGATTTCTGCATTTTTAGGATATGTTTTCTGCGACGTTAGCAGCGTATTCAAAGGCGAAACCTATGGTCTTATTCCGGTTTTGGTAATGGCAGTTTCGGCTCTTATAATGGCAGTTTGCGGCCTATTGGCAGGGAAATTAAAGGCCCGTTGGCTTACCGATTATGCTCTGCCGATGAGCCTTATCGGCGGAATGGCATCGGCTATTCCGATAACTAATTGGTTGGGTTAAGGAGGTGCATTTGAAATGAAAGAGAAAAAACAGTTAAGCTACCTTGAATCTGTCCACCGCGACGGTAGAGTTTGGGGTATAATTATTGCGATTTTGCTTTTTTCGTTCCCCGTTTTAGTTTCGCTTATTTTTGATGCATCGCCAAATATGCCCGTTTTGCTAAAGGGTCTTCTTGCAACCGCGCCTATGTATTGGGCAGTTGGAATTGTTGAAATTTTTACTTATGTTCCCATGCTCGGCGCAGGCGGAACATACCTCTCGTTTGTAACGGGTAATATTTCTAATTTAAAGCTCCCTTGCGCTATCGATGCTATGAATCGCGCAGAGGTTTCGGCACAAAGCGAGGAGGGAGAGGTTATTTCAACCATCGCTATCTCGGTTTCAAGCATTGTTACAACACTTATTATAATCTTGGGTGTTATCGGAATTGTGCCGCTTACTCCCGTTCTTGAAAGCCCTGTTTTAAAACCTGCCTTTGATATGATTTTACCCGCACTTTTCGGCGGACTTGCAGTTGTATTTATTTCTAAAAACCTAAAGCTTTCAATCGCTCCCATTATTCTTATGCTCGTTCTCTTTATCTTTGTTCCCGCGCTTAACGCAGGAACGGTTGGAATAATGGTTCCCGTTGGCGTTGTATTTACCGTTTTAGTTGCAAGAATTCTTTATAAGAAAGGTGTTCTTTAATTATGTGGTGGCTTATCCCTGTTGGCATAATCGCCTTGATTTTAGCTGTTGTTATTATAAGAACTCTTATGTTTAAGCCGAAGGCTGCTATTGCAGCTGACCAACCCGCCGAGGAGTTTGACGGCGAAAAGGCTGTAAGTGACCTTTGCGAGCTTGTTCGTTGTAAGACTGTGTCCTATGAGGATAAATCATTAGAGGACGATGAGGAGTTTAAAAAGCTTATCGCTCTTTTACCAAGCTTATACCCAAACGTTTTTAAAACCTGCTCTTTTCTGGAGCTGCCTGACCGCGCTTTGCTTTTTAAATGGACTGGCAAAACCGATAATGACCCTGCGGTTATGATGGCACACTATGATGTTGTTCCCGTAGATGCTAACGGATGGGAAACCGACCCGTTTGAGCCCGTTATTAAGGACGGTGCAATTTTCGGCCGCGGCACGCTTGATACTAAGGTTACCTTCTGCGGTATTCTGTCTGCTGCTGAAAAGCTTATTGCCGAGGGCTTTACGCCCGAAAGCACAGTTTACTTTGCTTTCTCGGGCGGCGAGGAGGTCAACGGCAAGGGCGCTATAAATATTGTTGACTATTTTGAGCAGAACGGCATTACCCCTTCATTCGTTGTTGACGAGGGCGGTGCCGTTGTCGAGAATGTATTCCCCGGTGTTAAGGGCGCTTGCGCTTTAGTTGGCATTGCCGAAAAAGGCCTTATGAATGTTGAATATACCTGCCTTTCAAACGGCGGCCACGCTTCTGCTCCCAAGCCTAAGACCCCCGTTGATACACTTGCAAAGGCTTGTGTTAAGGTTGTTAAAAATCCCTTTAAATCGCACCTTTCGGCACCCGTTGCCAAGATGTTCGATACCTTGGGCAGACATTCAACCTTTGTTTTTAAGATGATTTTTGCAAACCTTTGGCTGTTCTATCCCGTTCTTGATATGATTTGCAAATCCTCGGGCGGCGACCTTAATGCTTTGATGCGCACCACCGTTGCTTTTACGCAGATGAACGGAAGCGCAGCTCCCAATGTTATTCCGCCAAAGGCAAGTCTTGTTTCAAATATGCGTCTTAATCCGCTTGATACTACCGATTCGGCTTTAGAGTATCTTAAAAAGACGGTAAACGATGATTCGGTTCAGATAAATATGCTGATTGGCAATAATCCCAGCCGCATTTCTGTTACCGATTGCTCGGGTTGGGAAAAGGTTTGCTCTGCTATAGTTAATACCTGGCGCGGCGCAATCGTTTCACCATATCTTATGGTTCAATGCTCTGATTCCCGCCATTACGGCAGAATCTCCGATAAGGTTTTCCGCTTCTCCGCAATGGATTTAACCAACGAGGAAAGAGCTACTATTCACGGCCATAACGAGCATATAAGAATAGAAACCTTAAAGCGCACTGTTGAGTTTTATATTCGCTTAATGAGGCAATGCTAACCGAACCATTTTGCTATAAATAATATTTTTTTGCTATTTTCTTAAAACATGTTGACTTTATTCTTTCAATTGCTATAATAAACTTGAAACTGCCATTTTTGGCTAAATGGAGGTCATAATATGAACCAGAAAGTTGATGCATTATTAAAGCCGATTCAGCTTACAGATAACAACGCTGTTGACGGCGGATTTATGAATAAAAGCCTTCCCTATTGGCAGGGCAGAGCTTTTGCAGAAATCGCATATGCCCGAGATATTTCTGAAAGATTCCCCGGCGAATATGACGATATTGTTATAGCTGCCGCAAAGCTTGTTCGCGAAGAATTTGATAAAGATGGCTACGTTTCAAAAGAAACCGTTGCCGAAGCTGAGAAAATTTTATCTCCTATGGCATCTCTTGCCAAGGAATTTACCCTCCACTGTGTTGGCCACGCTCATATTGATATGAACTGGCAATGGGGATATGATGAAACCGTTAATATAGTTCTTTCTAACCTTGGCACCACCGTTGAGCTTATGAAAAAATATCCTTTTATGACCTTTGCTCAGAGCCAAGGTGCCGTTTATGAAATTATTGAAAAATTCGGCAGCAAACAGCTTCTTAACGATATTAAGGCTCTCGTAAAAGCAGGTCGTTGGGAAGTCACCGGCGGCTGCTGGAGCGAAAACGATAAAAATATGCCAAATGGCGAATCCTTGGTTCGCCAGTTCCTCTATACAAAAAAATATGTGTCAAACCTTCTTGAAATAGATTCAGATGATATCTGTGTTGCTTTCGAGCCTGATACCTTTGGCCATAATCAAAACATGCCCAAAATCCTTACCGACTGCGGAATGAAATATTTCTACCACAACCGCGGCGATAAAACTTGCCCTTATTTTGTTAAATGGCAGGCTCCGACAGGCGAAAAAATTCTTACATACAAAGATACCCGTTGGTATGCAAACCGCGTTGAAGCCGTTACTATGGAACGCGCTTTATTGGCTTATGACTGCAGCGGCCAGAAAAACCTGCTCTATATTTATGGAACAGGTGACCACGGCGGCGGCCCGACCATTCGTGACGTTAACCGCCTTATTGATATGCAGTCTTGGCCGATTTATCCGACCATTATCCCCTCAACCTTCAGAGCCTTTTTCGAGGCAGTTGAGGCTAACGAAACCTGTATTGTTGATGAATCGGGTGAGAAAAACCTCTTCTCTGCCGGTTGTTATACCACTCAGACCCGCATAAAATATTCAAATCGTGTTGCAGAACGCGTTCTTGATAGCGCCGAAAAATTCTCAGCGCTCAATATGCTTATTGGCGATGAGTATCCTAAGGAGAAATTTGAAAAAGCCTGGAAGAAAATCCTTTTTAACCAGTTCCATGATATTCTTCCCGGTTCTAATATCAGAGAATCAAGAGAATTTGCTATGGGCGAGTTCCAAAAAGCCATGAGCTATGCCAACACTGAGCGCAGCTATGCGTTGAGATACATCGCCGACCGAATTGACACCTCTAAATTTATAACAAACGAGGATGATTCGAACGATACGGCCTGCAACGGCGGCGTCGGTAAAATCGGCTCTATGTATGGCAACTATTCCAGTTGCTCCGCTTCGGGCAAGAACCGCATTTATACTTTCTTTAACCCCTCTGATCACGACCGCAACGAAACTGCTGAGCTCTTTATCTGGGACTGGCCTCTCACAGAGGGCTGGAAAATGACCGATGAAAACGGTAACAGCGTTCCCTTTGCCATTGTTGACGGCGGCTTTAACAGTTATTGGAGCCATTACTTTGCAAAAGCCCTCGTTAAAATCAAGGTTCCCGCAATGGGATATACCTGCATCAACTTAACAAAGAGCGATGGAACCGTTTCTCGTTTGCCTGAGCTTGGTTATATTTCTTATAGAGAAGATGTAACCGATGATAACTTGGTTCTTGAAAACGACCTTGTTCGTGTTGAACTTGATACTGTTACTGCTGAAATTACCTCTTTCTATGATAAGAGACAGAAAAAGGAATTCTGCAACTCTTCTGTTAACGGTTCCGGTTCGTTCAGACTCATAACTGAGGCTACCAACCGCTATATGACCGCTTGGCGTGTTGGCCGATATATGAATATCGAGCCTATTATGAAGAATCTTACCGTTACTATGACCGAAAACTTCGCTTTACGCAAAACCATTTCAGTTGACGGAGACTTTGCTAATAGCCATATTAACTATAAGCTTTCGCTCGACAAGGATTCTCCCGCACTCAAAATTACTTGCACTTGCGATTGGCACGAAAAAGGAACCAAGGAAAGCGGCGTTCCGCAGCTCAATTTCTTGTTCCCGCTTGAATTCCCGGTTGATAAATATATCTATAACATTCCGTTCGGCATGATCGAGCGAAATGAGTTAAACCTCGACCAAGTTGGAAACTCCTTTATCTACGGCATTGATAAGGAAGATGAGAACGGAAGCGGTATGATGCTCTTCTCGGATTGCAAATACGGCTTCAGAGGCTATGATAACTCTATTTCAATCTCTCTTATCCGTTCTTCCTATGATCCCGATCCTGATCCCGAAAAAGGCAAAATTGAGTTTACTTTGGCTCTTGTTCCGTTCGAATCAAAATCAGCAAAAGCGCTTGTTGATGCCGCTTATGACCTTAACAACCCGATTCTCTCGGTTTGCCAGAACCCAAGAGAAGGCTCAATGCCTATGACCTACAGCTTCATTAAAGCAGAAGGCGATGTTAGCGTTTCCTCTGTTAAAGCCGATGAAAAGACCGGTAAAGATATTATCGTTCGTCTTTACAACCCGACCGATAAAGATTCCGAAGCAAAGCTTATCTGCTTTAAGAATGCAAAGGAAGCAATTTACTGCTCACCGCTTGAAATAGAAACGGCTAAAAAAGCAGAATGCTCAGGTAATGAGATTTCTGTTTTAGTTAAGGCCAATAGCTTTGAAACAATCATTGTAAAATTCTAAACATAAACCCGACCTTTTGAATTAAAGGGTCGGGTTTTTGTTTAAACTGATATTTTACCGATAAAACTTATATCGGTGATATATATGAAAAAACCTATAGCCTTTATCGGCGCATTCTCATTAGCCGCCATTATTTTTTCGGCCGTTATTCTTACCTCAGTTGCTATAAAAGGTGTGAATTCATATCTTTCTATGCAAAGCAACGCTACTACCTCCGATACCCAAAGCACCGTTTTGGAGCCTGCCTCGGTGCTCTGCATTTATAGTGAGGGTGAGCAGCTTTTCGCCTCGGTTGTGACCTTAGATGTCAATAATTCAAAATGCGGCTTTAAGAACATAGAATTGTCAGAAATTTATGGCAGTAAAACATTTTTAGAGATTTATAAAAGCGAGGGATTATACCCGTTCTGTTCTGCAGTTATGGGGGAATCCGCTACAGAACCGACTTTTGTTAAATTCAATGCCGAAACCTTTATAAAAACTACTGACAGATTCCAAAAAATAGTTTATAATAATGAACAAGACGGCGAGTTGCTTTTAACGGGCGTGCAGGCAAACGAAAAGCTTAGCGCTCAGAACTTTGGCTTTTTCTGCAGCGTTTTAGGCGAAGAAATGCTAAAAAGGAACTCTGCTTCGGACTTTCTTTTTATCTGCAACAATTTAGAAAACAATATTTCCCTGCCGCAGCTATCAAAGCTGACAAAATAATTTTTTCCAATATTTAACACATTATTCATATACTTATGTTAGTATATAAATGCGTTATTGAAAATAGACGGAGGCTTACGAATGTTAAAACTAAACAACATCGTTAAAAACTATGTTAGTGGAAGCGAAACGGTCCGCGCCCTCAAAGGCGTCAGTATCGAGTTTCGCAAATCGGAGTTTGTTTCAATTTTGGGCCAATCAGGCTGCGGAAAGACAACCCTTCTTAACATAATCGGCGGTCTTGACCGCTATACTGAGGGCGACCTTATTATTAAGGGCCGCTCAACCAAAGAATATACCGATCGTGATTGGGATGCTTATCGCAACCATTCTATCGGCTTTGTTTTCCAGAGCTATAACCTCATTCCTCATCAATCGGTGCTCTCGAATGTTGAGTTGGCGCTGACCCTTTCGGGCGTTTCAAGGCAGGAACGCAAGCAGCGAGCAATAAAAGCTCTTGAGGAGGTTGGCCTTTTAGACCAGCTCCATAAAAAGCCGAGCCAGATGTCAGGCGGACAGATGCAGCGCGTTGCTATTGCCCGCGCGTTAGTTAACAACCCCGATATTATTCTTGCCGATGAGCCGACCGGCGCGCTTGATACCGAAACAAGTCTTCAAGTTATGGAAATACTTAAAAAGGTCTCCGAAGACAGACTTGTTATTATGGTTACTCACAATCCCGAGCTTGCCGAAAAATATTCCTCAAGAATCATCAATATGCTTGACGGCGTTATAACCCATGACTCTAAGCCTTTAACAGAAGAAGAGTCTGCCGCCGAGAGCTTTATAGATGAGCCTAAAAAGAAAAAGCGCAAGGAAAAGAAGCCCTCAATGAAGTTTGGCACCTCTTTTATGCTCAGCCTTAAAAACCTTTTCTCTAAAAAGGGCAGAACTGTGCTGACCTCGTTTGCGGGTTCAATCGGAATTATCGGTATAGCACTTATCCTTGCCATTTCGCAGGGTATGACAACATATATAAACGATGTTCAGGAAAGCACCCTTTCCTCCTACCCTTTAACCTTAGAGGCTTCAACCGTTGATATGTCTTCCTTAATGGAGGCGTTTTTAAACATTTCCTCGGAAAACGTAGAACACGATGATGATGCCGTTTATCAAAAGGGCGCCCTTTATGATATGATAAAGGCAATGAACTCGGTTGAGGAAAGCAGAAACGATTTAAAATCCTTTAACGAATACTTAAAAAATGAGCTTAAGGATACCGAATCCGATCTTTATAAAGCAGTCAACGGAATACAGTATTCCTATGACCTTGATATGCTCATTTATACTGAGAATGTTGACGGAGAAATCCTTCGTTCTGACCTTGAAAAAATCCTGCTCGAACTTATGGTTGAGTATGTTGGAATTGATATGTCAACCATGATGGGTCTATCCTCCTCAACTCCTATGGGAAGTATGTCGCAAATGAGTCCGATGAGCCAAAAACTCTGGCAGGAACTCTTGCCGGGCGAAAACGGCGCCCCGATAAACGACCTTTTATACGACCAATATAATGTTATCTATGGTTCTTGGCCCAACAGCTATGACGAAGTTGTTTTGGTTGTTGACGAGAACAACGAGCTTGACGATATAGTTCTTTATGCCTTGGGTCTTCTTTCTAAAGAGGAGATTGATGCACTTTCAAAAGCCTCTATCGGCAAAGGCGAGATGCCCGAAAAAACCGAAAATAAATGGAGCTTCGAAGAAATCTGCAAATCGGAATATAAAACCATTCTTAACGCCGATTGCTACCGCTACGATGAAGCAACAGGTCTTTATATTGACCTTCGCGAAACCGAAGCAGGTCTTCGCTTCCTTTACGATAACGCTCTTACCTTAAAGGTTACAGGTATTATCCGTCCCGATGAGGATGCCGATACCAATATGCTTAGCGGCAGTATCTGCTATCTCAGCTCCTTAACCGAGCATCTTATTAAAAAGGCCGAGGGCTCCGCGGTTATAAAGGCTCAGCTTGAATCTCCTCAAAAGGATGTTATAACCGGTCTGCCTTTTAAATCAACCACCGGCGAGCTTTCGAAAAAGCAAAAGCAGGAAGCCTTAAAGGAATATCTTGCCGAACTTGATACGAAAGCCAAGGCGGAGGCGTTTATTTCTATAAATTCAATTCCTCCAAAGGAGTTCTTAGAACAGCAGATTTCGGGCGCTATGGCAAATATGACAAGAGAGCAGTTTGAAAAATCCCTTGCAGAAAATTTGGGCTCTCAGGTTAATGTTTCTAAAGAAGAAATTGCCCAATATCTTGCCGAAATGAGCGACGAGGAATTCAACGAGCTGATAAAACAGATGCTTACCGAGCAAATATCTGCTCAGTATGCCGAGAACGCCAAACAGCAGTTTGCGACCGTTCCTATAGAGCAGCTCGCCGCAATGCTTGATATGGCGATTCCCTCATACACAGAAGAGCAATGCGCAACCTATTATGACGCAATAATGGTATTCAGCCAAAGCACCTATGAGGATAACCTTATTGCAATGGGTCATCTCGACCTTCAATCCCCCGCCACCATTAACATCTATGCCTCCTCGTTTGAAAACAAGGATGTTATTACCGCCGCTATTGATAAATACAATAATGGCGTTGATGAGTTAAAGCGAATTAAATACACCGATTACCTGGGGATTATGATGTCCTCAATAACCACAATAATCAATGCGATAACCTATATTCTTATTGCCTTTGTTGCGATATCTCTGGTTGTTTCTTCTATAATGATTGCGGTTATAACTCTTATCTCGGTTCAGGAAAGAACCAAGGAAATAGGAATCTTGCGTGCTATTGGCGCCTCAAAGAAAAATGTTTCGAGTATGTTTAACGCCGAAACTATGATAGTTGGCTTTACTTCGGGACTTTTGGGCGTTGTAGTAACCTACCTGCTCTGCCTGCCAATCAACTATATTATCCATACTTTGACCGGCATTGATACTCTTAATGCGGTTCTACCCATTGGCGCCGCTGTTATACTTGTTGTAATTAGCGTTGTTTTGACGCTTATTTCAGGAATTATTCCCTCAAGAAGCGCCGCTAAAAAAGACCCTGTTGTAGCATTGAGAACCGAGTAAAATCAAAAGGACCTACGGTTTAAACCGTAGGTCCTTTTTTTATTCGAATTTATATATTCTAGCGCCCAAAAGCTCTGCATCATCGGTTATATGCGATGACATAATAACGGGCTTGCCTTTATCTAAAAACTCGCGTTTTATAATATTTGCAACAATTTCTTTATTCTCTTTATCAATGCCGTTAAAAGGCTCATCGAGAAGTAAGGCGTCGCCCTCATAAGCTACTGCTCGGCAAATTGCCGCACGCCTTTTCATTCCGCCGCTTAAATCCTCAATTTTGCTATGCAGTTTATCCCCTAAGCCAACCTCCCATAGAAGCGCTCTTATCTCGGCTTGTTTTTCTTTGCCGACTGTAAGCAATAGGTTTTTCTCCAAATCAAACCAAGGCAGAAGTCTATCCTCCTGGAAAACAACCGAAACTCTATTAGGCGCTATAACAGTTCCGCTTTCAGCCTTTATTAAACCCGCCAAAAGCTTTAAAACAGTCGATTTTCCGCAGCCCGATGGCCCTTGCAGGCAAACAGCTTCCCCTGCCTTTACAAGCAGGCTGAAATCTTTTAAAACGGGCTCTTTATCATATGAAAAGGATACATTTTTAAGTTCAAGCATACTTAGTCCTTTCCACCACTTTTTTTAGCAGATATTTTAACAATATCTCAAAAATCAGGCTAAAAATAATAACGGTTAAGGTTACGGCATAAACCTCATCATAATCAACATTTCCTTTGCTTTGCCAAAGAATTGTGCCGAGTGAATTATCGGGCAGGCAGATTACCTCTGCGGCAACTCCCGATTTCCAGGCAAGACCCAATGAGTTTACCGCGCCGGTCAGAAGCTCGGGGATAAGGGATAACAGCTTTATGTTGAAAAAGGTTTTGGCCGCGGGGAGCTTATAAACTACCGCCATTTCGGCAAGCTCCCGATTAAAATTGCCGAGCCCATCATAAACCGTTTGCCACATAATAGGCATAACCATAAGGCTGACGATAATCATCGGCAATTCATCATTTTTGAAAAAGAGATAGAGCAATATTATTATTGCAACAACAGGGACAGCTCTGATAAGCTTGATTAACGGGGATAAAACCCCATCAAAAATTCGGAAATAATGAGTAATTGCGCCGAGCGCACTACCAATCACTGCGCCCGCTATAAATCCCGAAAGAACATTTTTGAGCGTTTTTGCTACTGAATAGAGAAAATCAGCAGTAAAAGCAATTTCTCCCCATTTTTTAAACACTGCGGCAGGCGATGGCAATATAAGCCTCATCAGCTCGTTATCTCTGGCCATTAAATATGATGCCATTTCCCAAACAAAAAGCCAGAACAGCACCACTGCCGCGCCTTTTAATATTTTTAAAATAATTGTTTTGAAATTAGTCTGCTTTATAGTAGAAATCATCGGCGGGCATAGCACCTCCAACTGCTTTTTTATCGGCGGTGAACAGAACATTTAAGTAGCCGTTAACATTGGTTTTCATTTCCTTGCCCGTAACATAGCAGAGGTTGCAGGTAGGAATTGCTTTTTTAGCAATAGCCTCAGACGCAGTTATCTTATAGGTTGCACAATGCTTTGCGGCATTATCAACATCGGTCTTTGCAAACTCGATAGAAGCCTTATATTCCTCTAAGAACTTTTCAACTGCGGCTTCATTTTCGGCAATATAAGAATCAAGCGCAATAACGCAACCCATCATCAAGGTTGTATCTGAAACCTTGGACCACTCATCATTGATGCTGAGCACTCGGTTAAGCTCTTTGTTTTTAACCAAAACGGTGGTTGCGGCAGGCTCAGGAGCTAAGGCAATATCTGCCTCGCCCGAAACAAGCTTTGCAACCAAATCGGTGCTTGAAACAAAGTTGATGGTAAGGTCAGTTTC
>JAZOQD010000082.1:0-3030 GCA_045655925.1 Acutalibacteraceae bacterium
GGTAACCTTCGGGAAAACAGTGAGCTCAGGTAATCTCTGGTCACGGCCGAGATACATTTCAAGCTCAGCAGCATATTCTTCATTGAGAACCTTGAACATATACTGGAACATTCTTGCTTCAAGCTCCATAAGGTCCTCAAAAGACTTTATAAAGCCCATCTCAAGATCCATACCCTGAAACTCGTTTATATGGCGGTTGGTGCTGTATTTTTCGGCTCTGAAAACGGGGCCAACGGTAAATACCTTCTGGAAAACGCCAACCATAATCTGCTTATAGGTCTGGGGACTCTGGTTAAGATATGCCTTCTGACCAAAATAGTCAACCTCGAACATATCGGCGCCACCCTCTGCACCTGCGGTAACCATTTTAGGCGGAATAAACTCGGTAAAGCCTTCTTCGCGAAGGAAGGAACGGAAGGCATACTGAACACCGTCTGCAATCTTTAAAATTGCTCTGATTTTGGGATTGCGAAGCGAAATGATACGGTTGTCAAGCAAGGTGTTGAGGTTGAGCTTCTCCATCTTTCTATCATTTCCGATTTCAACAGGCGGAATCTCAGCCTTGCCTGAAATGCGCTTCATATCATCAATTCGAATATCAAAGCCAAGGCGGCTTCTTTCTTCAGAAATAAGAGTTCCGTCAATAATAACGCACTCCTCAACCGAGAAATCTTTAACAGAAACTGCTGATTTGCCCTCCTCCCAGATGCACTGGAAGGTGCTTCTTGCGGTTCTGATAATAACAAAAGCAAAGCCGCTCATTTCTTTAATGCGGTGAATAGTTCCCTTAACGGTAACCTTATCTCCATCTTTTATAGTTCCATTTTTGAAGCCATCAATAATATAAGAAATTTCTGTTTTATCGATTCTTTTTTCAGTATTTATAAATTCCATAATTGCCTCCTTAATGCGAGGAGAGTTGAACACGAATCGGTTTTGGAATGTATTTTTTCGCTCATACTGCATCGAATTTCACGAATATACGCTAGTATTATCCATAAAATTCTCTTTGTCTGAACAAAAAAATACTATTACAAAACTGTGTCACACCTCGCAACTCGAAAATTTTGAGATATAAATTTTGATTTTGAGCGCCGATATACTGGCGTATATCAAGCGAAAAAGCGTAATTTTAGCCTAAATTGGCTGTTGCGAGGCGATTCGCGTTCGACTCTCCCCGCATTAAAGTTTAGCAAGTTCTTCTCCGACTATTTTATTGACGGTGTCAGGTTTGGCTTTGCCGCGCATCTGTTTCATTACCTGACCGACAAAGAAGCCAACAACCTTGGTCTGACCGTTTTTATACTGCTCGACAGTGGCAGGGTTTGCCGCAAATACAGCCGCAACAGCTTCTCTTATAGCATCACTGTCATCAACCTGCTCGAGTGAATTATCTTTAATATATTTTTCAATATCAAAATCGGCATCTGCAAAGAACATTTCTTCAAATACTTGCTTGCCTGTCTGCTTGTTGATACGGTCTTGAGAAACTATATCAACAAACTGAGCGAATTTTACAGGGCTTAAGGTAATATTCTCCGGTAAAACTCCGCGCTCGTTCATAAAATACATAATCTGCATCATAATCCAATAGCGAACCTCTTTAGGATTATTGCAAATTGCCACAGTTTCCTCAAAGAGCTTTGCCAAGTATTTTGAACCTGCGATAATCTCCGCATCGGCCTTAGCAATACCGAACTGCTCACCATAGCGAACAACCTTAGCCTCTGAGAACTCAGGCATAGCATCGTTATATTCCTTAATGGTTTCATCAGAAATGGATACAGGCGGAATATCAGGCTCAGGGAAATAACGATAGTCCTGAGCATTTTCCTTAGAACGCATAGCAAAGGTTTTACCCTTGTTATCGTCCCAGCGCCTTGTTTCCTGAATAACCTTTTCGCCCTTTTCTATTGCCTCAATCTGACGCGCAGATTCATAAGCAATAACACGCTCAATAGCCTTGAACGAGTTGATGTTTTTCATCTCGGTTCTTGTGCCGAACTCACTGCTTCCTTTGGGTCTTACTGAAAGGTTAACATCAGCACGCATTGAGCCTTCCTGCATCTTGCAGTCAGAAATGCCGAGATATTCAAAGGTTGATTTAAGCTTAGCCAAATATGCAACAACCTCTTCAGCGCTTCTGAAATCAGGTTCTGAAACTATCTCAATAAGAGGAACTCCGCAACGGTTGTAGTCAGGATATGTTGCATCGCCATAAGCCGAGTGAACCAACTTACCTGCGTCCTCCTCCATATGAATTTCATGGATACGGACAGTCTTTGTCAGACCGCTTTTTGTAGTGATTTCAACTGCGCCGTTCTGTGCAAAGGGCAGATAAAGCTGAGAAATCTGATATGCCTTAGGCAAGTCAGGGTAAAAGTAATTCTTTCTATCAAACTTGTTGTATCTTGTTATATCGCAGTTAAGCGCAAGGCCTGCCTTTACTGCATATTCAAGAACTTTTTTGTTTAATACCGGCAAGGTTCCGGGCATACCTGTGCAAACAGGGCAACAATGTGTGTTCGGTGCGCCGCCGAATTCGGTGGTGCAAGAACAGAAAATCTTGGTTTTGGTCGCAAGTTCAACGTGAACCTCGAGACCCATTACTATTTCCCATTCCATTTACATCACCTCCGGCATTTTTTATGGAAATCGGTCATGCTTTGGAAAGCATAGCCTGCATTAAGAACCTTTTGCTCAGAAAGAGCCTGACCCATTATCTGCGCGCCAATCGGCATTCCCGATGCATCAAAACCACAAGGAACGTTAAGACCGGGCAGACCTGCAATATTAGCGGAAACGGTGAAAATATCGGAAAGATACATACTTATCGGGTCTTTAAGGCTTGAATCAAGCTTAGGTGCGGTTGAAGGTGCGGTCGGGCAAATGATGAGGTCATATTTTTCAAAAATTTCATCGAACTTAGCCTTAATTATAGCCTTAACCTTTAATGCCTTGCGATAATAAGCATCATAATAGCCAGAGGAAAGAACGAATGTAAGTCGGAGGCCAAGCGGTCTTAGGAAG
>JAZOQD010000083.1:0-1567 GCA_045655925.1 Acutalibacteraceae bacterium
AGGCACCAAAATCAATAACATTTCTTACCGTTCCCATTATTTCCATACCGGGTTTTAGATCCTTCATTTCAAGAACATCGCTTCTTAACATTGGGGGCGGTAATTCATCTCTTGGGTCTCTGCCGGGTTTTTGAAGTTCCGATAAAATATCCTTCAAGGTTGGAACACCAACGCCTATTTTTTCGGCCATCTCCGATAAACCAACGCTCTCACATTTTTCATAAATTCCATCTAATTTTCCAATGGTAATATCTTTAGAAGTGAATCCGAGTTCTTTTAAAAGAGCGTTTGCCGCACTATAACTTTCAGGATGAACGGCAGTTGCATCAAGTGGTTCTTTACCATCGGTAACTCTTAAAAATCCTGCCGATTGTTCAAACGCTTTAGGACCTAATTTTGAAACCTTTTTAAGTTCATTTCGACTTTTAAAAGCACCATTTTCGGTTCTATGGGTAACAATATTTTTAGCTACAGCGCTAGTTAATCCCGAAACTCTTGACAGCAACGCCGCAGATGCGGTATTAAGATCAACGCCAACGCTGTTAACGCAATCCTCAACAACAAAATCGAGGCTTTTTGAAAGTTCTGCAGGAGGCATATCATGTTGATACTGACCAACGCCTATAGCCTTTGGCTCGATTTTAACGAGCTCTGCCAACGGGTCCTGCAATCTTCTTGCAATACTGATAGCGCTACGAAGGGTTAAGTCATACTCGGGGAACTCCTCTGCAGCAAGTTTACTTGCTGAATAAACAGAGGCACCCGCCTCACTAACCACCATATAAAGCGCCTTGCTTCCCGTTTCTTTAAGCAGTTCGCTTACAAACATCTCGGTTTCTTTACTTGCAGTTCCGTTACCGATTGCGATACATTCAACATTATGCTTATTTATGAGCGCCGAAACTTTATTTTTAGCGTCTTCTTTTTGAGCTTCGCTATGGGTTATATAGATAACGCCAGTATCAACAACCCTGCCAATGCCATCAACAACTGCAACCTTGCAGCCTGTTCTATAACCGGGGTCAAGACCCTTTGTTACCTTGTTTTTGACGGGCGGCTGCATCAACAACTGATGCAAATTGTTTGAAAAGTTCTTAATAGCGCCCTTACAAGCCTCATCGGTTAACATTGCTCTTGTTTCTCTTTCAACCGAGGGTTCAATAAGTCTTGCATAAGAATCAACAAGCGCATCGCGCAATATATCGGTTGCAGAGCAGAAATTCTCTTTTATAAAAACATCAAAAAGGACATTATGAGCCTTTTGCTCCTCGATGCTTACTTTAACCTTTAAAAATTCTTCCTTTTCGCCTCTATCTATGGCCAAAACTCTATGCCCTGCTATTTTCTTTACGGGCTCAGAAAATTCATAATACATTGTATAAACGCTATCTTTTTCTTTATCGGCGGCTTTAACATCAACAACGCCAACTACCGAGAAAAGATTGCGAAGCCTTTTTCTGACATTTGCATTATCACTTGCAACTTCTGCGATTATATATTTAGCACCTGAAATCGCATCCTCAACCGACTCTACATCCTCGGTTATAAACTCCTTGGCGGCTTCGAA
>JAZOQD010000084.1:0-2314 GCA_045655925.1 Acutalibacteraceae bacterium
TGATGCAGACCCTCGTTATAGCGGCGGCCATACATAATACGGCCTGTAAACTCATCAACAATTAAGACCTCGCCGTCTTTAACAACATAGTCAACATCGCGTTTCATAATTCCATGGGCGCGGATTGCCTGCTGAATATGATGTGAAACGGTCATATTATCGGGGTCGTTAAGATTTTCTAAGTTAAAATACTGCTCTGCCTTTTTAACGCCGTCAGGTGTAAGGGTGCAGGTTTTTGCCTTTTCATCAACAACATAATCGCCGTCGATATGCAATTCCTCATCGGTCTTTTTATCATCACTCTCTCTGATGCGAACGCATTTAAGGCCCCTGGCAAACTTATTTGCCTGAATATAAAGGTCAGATGACTTATCCCCTCTGCCCGAGATTATAAGCGGAGTTCTTGCCTCATCAATCAAAATCGAGTCAACCTCATCAACGATAGCAAAGTTATGCCCTCTTTGAACCCTCTGCTCCTTATAAATAACCATATTATCGCGCAGATAATCGAAGCCTAATTCATTGTTGGTGCAATAGGTAATATCAGCATTATAGGCCGCCTTTTTATCCTCGTTATCCATTCCGGGAATAACAAGACCAACGGTAAGACCTAAGAAGGAATAGACCTTGCCCATCCATTCGCTATCACGCTTTGCAAGGTAATCGTTAACAGTTGCAATATGAACACCCTTGCCTGACAAAGCATTAAGATAAGCAGGCAGGGTTGCAACCAAGGTTTTACCCTCACCTGTTCGCATTTCGCTGATTCGGCCCTGATGCAAAATTATACCGCCCAAAATCTGAACAGGAAAATGCTTCATTGAAAGAACGCGCCAGGACGCCTCACGGCAAACCGCAAAAGCATCGGGCAAAATATCGTCAAGCGTTTTACCGTTTTCGAGTTCTTCTTTAAGCTTATCAGTCATACCCTTTAGCTCATCATCTGAAAAGGCGGCATACTTGCCTTCAAGTTCTAAAACCTGCTGCTGCAGAGGTATTATTCTTTTTATTTCTTTTTCGCTATAATCTCCGAAAAGCTTTTTAAGTAATCCCATTTTATTCTCCTTAAAACCAACCATTTTAGCGGTTGGAATAAATATCATCAATAGTCTTTAACATTTTACCATATTTTTTTGTAAAATAAAAGCATTTATTTGTAAAACCTTATTGTTTTTATCGCAAAAATCTACTATAATAATTTTAGAAATTTTTTCGAGGTGAAAAAGATGTTTAAAGAGTATTTTGATTCTACCGAATTTGTTAAAGAATTCGATTTTGAAGTCGGCGAGGCTATGGGTCTTGAACTCGCAAGGCAAAGAGGTAATATTGAACTTATCGCTTCTGAAAACTTTGTTTCTCCCGCAGTTATGGCGGCTATGGGCTCTGTTCTTACAAATAAGTATGCCGAAGGTTATCCCGGAAAAAGATATTACGGCGGTTGCCAGTGCGTTGATATAGTTGAAAACATCGCTATTGACCGCGCCTGCCGTCTTTTCGGCGCAAAGTTTGCCAATGTTCAGCCCCATTCGGGCGCTCAGGCAAACCAGGCAGTTTATTTGGCTTTGCTTAACTATGGCGATACCGTTATGGGTATGAATCTTGCCCACGGCGGCCATTTAACCCACGGTTCTCCCGTTAACAGCTCCGGTAAATCCTATAATTTTGTTCCTTACGGCGTTTCGGAGGACGGAAAGATTGATTATGACGAAATGCGCCGCATTGCAAACGAATGCAAACCTAAGCTGATTGTTGCAGGCGCTTCTGCATATGCAAGAGAAATCCGCTTTGATATTATTTCTGATATCGCTAAAGAGGTTGGCGCTTTATTGATGGTTGATATGGCTCATATCGCAGGTCTTGTTGCAGCAGGTCTTCATATGAACCCTGTTCAGTATGCAGATGTTGTTACCACCACAACTCATAAAACCTTGCGTGGCCCCAGAGGCGGTCTTATCCTTTCTAATGATGAAGAAATTGCAAAAGCAATCAACAAGGCTGTTTTCCCCGGAAACCAGGGTGGCCCTTTGATGCACGTGATTGCAGGTAAGGCAGTCTGCTTCGGCGAGGCATTAAAGCCCGAGTTTAAAGAATATCAGGAAAGAATCGTTAAGAATTGCTTATGCTTGGCAAATTCTCTTAAAGCCAACGGTCTTAACCTTGTTTCAGACGGAACGGACAACCATCTCTGCCTTTTAGATTTAAGAGGAACAGGTGTTACCGGTAAAGAGCTTGAGCACCGTCTTGATGAGGTTAATATTACCGCTAATAAAAATTCTATTCCAAATGACCCCGAAAAGCCGTTTGTTACAAGCGG
>JAZOQD010000085.1:0-2669 GCA_045655925.1 Acutalibacteraceae bacterium
AGATTCTATCTAACGGAACCGCTTCGCAAACCTCAACCAATTTTCTTGCATTTTTAAAAGTAGCAACGCCGCCTACACCTATATAAAGACCTAAATCAACATACTGCATTGCCAACTCTTTGCTTCCTGAGAAACAATGGATTGTTCCTTCAGGACGAAGAGCTTTAACAGCCTCAAAAGTATCAGAATGAGCCTCTCTGTCATGAATTATAACAGGTAATCCCATTTCATTTGCGGCTTCCATTTGGGAGCGAAAACTTTCAATCTGCTGTTGCCTTCTATCGCTTGAGTAATGATAATCAAGGCCGATTTCACCAACTGCAACAACGCTTCTATCCTCGCAAAGACGCTTTAAAAGCGCTATATCAACAGTTTTGCCATAGCGTTCAACCTCGCTCGGATGAAGACCTATAGCACTAAGGCAAAAATCATACCGCCTTGACATTTCTAGGCATTTTTCTGCCGATTTTTCTAAATCGGTAGCGTTGTTAATTATCATTCCAACGCCTTTTTCTGCCATTTCTTTGAAAAGTTCTTCCCTGATATCGTCGAACGCCTCATCATCATAATGAGCGTGGGTGTCAAAAATGGGAACGGGCGGTTTTAAAATATTTTCCAATAACATTATCTTATACGGCTACCCTCTGGGATATCGTCAACAAAGATAACTTTAATATCCTCGCCGCAATCGGCAGCAAGAATCATTCCTGCAGACTCAACCGAGCAAAGAACTGCTGGTTTTAAGTTTGCAACAACAATAACATTGTGGCCGATAAGATCCTCGGGCTTATAGTGAAGCGCAATTCCGGAGGCTACTGTTCTCTCCTTGCCGCTACCATCATCAAGGGTTAACTTTAAGAGTTTTTTAGCCTTTTTAATTGGCTCTGCATTTATAACCTTTGCAGTTCTTAATTCAACCTTTGCAAAATCATCAATAGAAATCTCAGCTAAGGATACAATATTTTCTGCTTTTTTGCTTTCTGCCTTAGCGGCGGCTTCCATAGCCTTTTTAGTTTCTTCTTCTATTTCTGCCATAATCTTTTCAGTATCAAGTCTTGCAAAAAGCGGCTTTGCCTCGCCAACTGTAAACTGTTCAGTGATGCCGAAAGAGGTGCTGTCATCAGTGCAGTTGATCTGCTCGGAAATCTTCTCTGAACATTCAGGGCAAATCGGGTAAATAAGCGCCGCTAAAATGCGGATATTTTCGAGCAGGTTATACATAACTGCCTCAAGACGCTCTTTTTGAGCCTCATCTTTAGCAAGTGCCCAAGGCATTGTTTCATCAATATATTTGTTGCATCTGCGTGCCAAGGTCATAACTGCTTCACAAGCATCAGAGTTTTTATAAGTATCCATCAATTTTTCATACTTATCTGCGCACTCTGCAGCTACCGCTTTAAGCTCTTTATCGAACTCATCAAAATCCTTATTGGGCTTTCTGACAGTTCCACCAAAATACTTGTTGGTCATAGCAACCGAGCGGTTAACAAGATTGCCAAGAGTATTAGCAAGGTCGGTATTATACTTATTCATAAAGTTCTCATAGGTGATAATTCCGTCCTGAGCAAAAGGCATCTCAGAAAGCAGGTAATAACGAACGGCATCGGTGCCAAAACGCTTAACCAACTCATCTGCATAGATAACATTGCCCTTTGATTTACTCATTTTATCATCGCCCGAAAGAAGCCAAGGATGAGCCAAAAGCTGCTTAGGCAACGGCAAATCAAGCGCCATAAGAATAATGGGCCAATAAATTGAATGGAAACGAACTATATCCTTGCCGATAACATGCAAGTCAGCAGGCCAATATTTATCGAACAACTCGCTGCTGCCATCAGGATTATAGCCAATACCTGTTATATAGTTAGTAAGAGCATCAAGCCAGACATAAATAACATGCTTATCATCAAACTCAACGGGAATACCCCATTTAAAAGAGGTTCTTGAAACACAAAGGTCGGCAAGACCGGGTTTTATGAAGTTGTTAACCATCTCAGCTTTTCTTGAACCGGGCTGGAAGAAATCGGGAGTGCTCTCATAATATTCAACCAGTCTGTCCTGATACTTGCTGAGCTTTAAGAAATAAGCCTCTTCCTTAGCATCGGTGCATTCTCTGCCGCAATCGGGGCATTTGCCGTCCTTCAACTGAGAAGAAGTAAAGAATGATTCGCAAGGAACACAATATTTGCCCTCATACTCACTCTTATATATATCGCCCTTATCATAGAGCTTTTTAAATATCTTTTTAACGGCATCCTCATGGTCCGCATCGGTGGTTCTGATAAAGCGGTCATAGGTAACATTAAGGCAGTCCCAAACCGATTTTATTTCATCTGCAACCGAATCAACCAACGCTTTGGGAGTGATACCCATTTCTTTGGCGTTTTCTTCTATTTTCTGGCCATGCTCGTCAGAGCCGGTTAAAAAATGAACATCAAAGCCTTTTTTACGCTTATAACGGGCAATCATATCAGCTAAAACTATATCATAGCTGTTTCCAACATGCGGCTTTTTAGAAGCGTAAGCAATAGCCGTTGTAATATAAAATTGCTGTTTTTCCATAAACAAAACCGTCCTTTGTGCAAATGCAGCACCCAGGGCGACAAGAGCCAAATCTGTCACGCCTGGCAAATAATATTTTGTGTTTTTTCTTGCCTCATCACTTGTAA
>JAZOQD010000086.1:0-8742 GCA_045655925.1 Acutalibacteraceae bacterium
GACTTTTATTATGCATTTATAAGATCATCCATTGTATACATTCCTGCTTCTTTACCTTTCAGGAATTTCGCAGCACGAATTGCACCTGCCGCAAAAATTTCTTTACTTAAAGCAGTATGTTTAATCTCAATTATTTCATCATTTCCGGCAAAAATCACATCGTGTTCGCCAACAATTGTACCACCACGAACAGAATGCATACCTATTTCTTTCTTGCTGCGTTTCTTACGCGAACTGTGACGGTCATAAACGTATTCATTACTGTTTTCGCAAACAGAATTTATACCGTCGGCAATAGCAAGTGCAGTTCCGCTCGGAGCATCAATTTTCTGGTTATGGTGCTTTTCAACAATTTCAATATCAAAGCCATCTCCTAAAACCTTGGAAGCGGTTTTGGCAAGAGAAGCTAAAAGGTTAACACCCAGCGACATATTGAATGTAAAGAAAATAGGAGCAAGCTTTGCGGCTTCCTTGATATTAAGAATATCAGCATCAGAAAGGCCGGTTGTTGCAATAACAGCAGGAATTCTATTGCTTACTGAATATTCAAGAATATCGGGCAGGGAAGATGGATGAGAAAAATCGATTATAACATCCGCAGTTTTTACATCGCTAATCTTATTAAAAACAGGAAAATCGAATGCACCGCCGTTAATATCAACGCCTGCAACAATTCTGCAGTCATCTCTTTGTGATACACATTCGGCAATTTTTCTGCCCATTTTTCCGCCGCAGCCGACAAGAATAATATCTGTCATTTTTTCACTTCCGATAAGTTTTATTTTACTAATCCGTGCTTTTTAAGCTCTTCTCTTAAAGCGGCTCTTGCTGATTCAGTCATGGGAGCGAGGGGCATTCTAAGGGGACCCATTCCGAGTCCCATCATATTCATAGCCTCTTTAACAGGAATAGGGTTAACATCGCTGAATAAAGCATTTATAAGGCTAACATACTTAAGCTGCATATCGCGGGCTTTGTCGATATTACCTTTTAAAAATTCAGCGCAAATATTATGGGTTTCTCTCGGGAGAATGTTTGAAAGTACCGAGATAACACCGATACCGCCGAGCGACATAATAGGAACGATTTCATCATCGTTGCCTGAATAGAGGTCAAGCTCGCCTTGGCAAAGACTCATAGTCTTTGCGATAGAGGATATATCTCCGTTTGCTTCCTTTACTGCAACGATGTTTTCATGCTTTGCAAGTTCTTTATAGGTTTCGGGCTTTATGGCAGTGCCTGTTCTGCTCGGAACATTGTAAAGAATAATCGGTGTTTTAACACGGTCAGCAACATAGAAATAATGGTTGATAAGACCGTTTTGCGATGTTTTATTGTAATAGGGAGTAACCATAAGCAAACCGTCAACACCTAGGGACTCAGCATGCTGAGAAAGCTGAGCGGCATACATTGTATCATTACTGCCTGTTCCTGCAATAATCGGAACGCGACCATTAGCGGTGGTAACTGCCTCTTCTAAAACCTTGAGATGCTCATCGTTATCAAGAGTTGCAGATTCACCTGTTGTTCCGCAGATGACAAGTGCATCAACGCCGCCCTCAATCTGCTCGTTAATAAGGCTTCTTAAACGAGGGTAGTTTACCGAGCAATCATCATTAAAAGGTGTTACGAGTGCAGTTGCGCAACCTGTAAAAATTCTCTTTTTCATAAGATACGCTCCTTAAAATCAGTCAAAATAGCCTTTTGCTGCTAAAAGTTCGGCAAGAAGAACACCGCCGCCTGCAGCACCTCTTAAGGTATTGTGTGAAAGGCAAACAAATTTATAATCATATTGAGTATCTTCTCTTAAGCGGCCAATTGAAACTGCCATGCCGCCCTCTAAATCGCGTTGTAATTTAGTCTGGGGGAGATTATCCTCAGTAAAGTAATGCAAGAACTGCTTGGGTGCGCTGGGGAGTTCTAACTTCTGAGCGGCACCGCTAAAGGTAGCCCAATGCTCTAAAATCTGCTCCTTTGTGGGCTTATTCTTAAAGCGAACAAAAACGGCAGCCATATGACCGTCAGAAACGGGAACGCGTAAGCATTGAGCGGTAAAATGAGGCTTAGAAGCGCTTACAATCTTATCGCCCTCGATTTTACCCCAAATCTTCAAAGGCTCAACCTCGCTCTTTTCTTCCTCGCCACCGATATAGGGGATAACATTATCAACTATCTCGGGGAAGGTTTCAAAGGTTTTACCTGCGCCCGAAATCGCCTGATAAGTGCATACAAGAGCATCCTCAACGCCAAAATCTGCATCAAGAGGATAAAGGGCAGGAACATAGCTCTGCAATGAGCAGTTGGATTTAACGGCGATAAAGCCGCGCTTAGTTCCCAAACGCTTTCTCTGGGCCTCTATAATTTCAATGTGGTCATCATTGATTTCAGGAATAACCATCGGAACATCGGGAGTATGGCGATGAGCGCTGTTGTTAGAAATAACGGGGCACTCCATTTTGGCATATTTTTCTTCCAACGCCTTGATTTCATCCTTTTTCATATTAACAGCGCAGAAAACGAAATCAACCATTGAGGTTATTTTTTCAATATCGTTTTCAGCGTCTAAAACTATCATATCTGCCATTTTCTCGGGCATAGCTTTTTGCATAGCCCAACGAGAGCCAACAGCCTCTTTATATGTTTTACCTGCAGAACGACCGCTTGCCGCAAGAGCGGTAACGGTGAACCAAGGATGGTTCTCAAGTAATGTTGCAAAGCGCTGACCTACCATACCGGTTGCTCCTATAATTCCAACTTTGTAGTTTTTCATAAATATCACCTTTTGCTATGTATTGAAGAAAAATGTTGAATATTTCAGAGATTTGAAATATAATAACACTTAACCCACTTTAATTCATTCTTAAATTATACAATTATGTTATTTGTTTGTCAAACATATTTTATGTTTAAAACCGTATATTCGTTACTTGCAGGAGCTAAAAATGAAAAAAAGCGATTTTTATTATGATTTACCCGAAAATTTAATAGCGCAAACGCCCGTAGAACCGCGAACCTCGTCAAGATTATTGTATTTGAATAGGCAAGATGGCGGTTTAAAAGACGGTCATTTTTACGACCTTATTGACTATCTTAATGAGGGCGATTGCCTTATTATGAATGATACGAGGGTTATCCCTGCAAGAATATTCGGAACAAGAACTGATACAGGCTCGGTAGTTGAGTTCGTTTTATTAAAGCAGAGGTCTAACGATGAATGGGAATGTTTAGCGGGTCCCGGTAAAAAGGCAAAGCCCGGAAAGGTTTTTAAATTCAGCGAGGAGTTATCCTGCGAGGTTATTGATATTGCCGATGAGGGTAATAGAATTGTTAAATTTATATATGATGGCGTGTTCTTTGATATACTTGATAGAGTTGGCCAGATGCCGCTTCCTCCATATATAACCGAAAAATTAGAGGATAAAGAGCGCTATCAGACCGTTTATTCAAAAGAGCCAGGCTCTGCCGCCGCACCAACTGCCGGTTTGCATTTTACTGAGGAGTATATGAAAAAAATAAAAGCCAAGGGTGTGAATATCGGATTTGTCACTTTAAATGTCGGACTCGGCACATTCAGACCTGTAAAAGTTGAGGATATAACCGACCACCATATGCATTCCGAACATTATTACATTCCGCAAAAAACTGCAGACCTTATAAACAAAACCAAAAAAGAGGGCGGCAGGGTAATATGCGTTGGAACAACCTCCTGCAGAACGCTCGAAAGTGCTGCTAATAAGGGCGAAATCAAGGAATGCAGTGATGATACCGAGATATTTATTTATCCGGGGTATAAATTCAAGTGTATGGACGGGCTTATAACTAATTTCCACCTGCCTGAAAGCACTTTGATTATGCTTGTCAGCGCCTTTGCAGGCTATGATGAAACAATGAATGCCTACCGCCATGCAGTAGAAGAAAAATACAGATTTTTCTCGTTTGGCGACGCGATGTTGATTTTATAAAGTTGAAAACTGAAAGGATAGTTTATGTTTAAGGTTATTAAAAAAGAGGGAAGTGCCCGCAGAGGTGAATTTACAACCGTTCACGGAACTGTGCAGACCCCTGCTTTTATGAATGTCGCGACCTGCGCTGCTATAAAAGGCGGTGTTTCGGCGTTTGATATGTCAGAGGATTTAAGAACTCAGGTTATGCTTTGCAATACCTATCATCTGCACTTGAGGCCGGGCGATGATTTAGTTAAAAAATTGGGCGGACTCCATAAGTTCACAGGTTGGGATAAGCCGATTTTAACCGATAGCGGCGGCTTTCAGGTTTTTTCATTGTCCTCACTTCGCAAAATTACCGAGGAGGGTGTAACCTTCCAGTCACATATTGACGGTAAAAAAATTTTTATGGGCCCCGAGGAGAGCATGACCATTCAGTCAAATTTAGGCTCAACCATTGCTATGGCATTTGATGAATGCGTTGAAAATCCTGCAACCTATGACTATTCTGCTAAATCCTGTGCGAGAACAACAAGATGGCTTAAACGTTGCAAGGCAAAAATGGCTGAGCTTAACTCAAAAGACGGAACAATTAACCCTAATCAGTTGCTTTTTGGTATAAATCAGGGTTGCACTTTCGATGATTTAAGAGCAAATCATATGAAGGAAATTGCCGAGCTTGATTTAGATGGATATGCAATCGGCGGTCTTGCCGTTGGCGAGCCTGCCGAGGTTATGTATCATATAATCGAGGTTGTAGAGCCGCTTATGCCTATAGAAAAGCCGAGGTATTTAATGGGTGTTGGCACACCTGCAAATATTTTGGAGGCAGTAAGTCGCGGTGTTGATCTTTTTGACTGCGTTATGCCTAGCCGGAATGCAAGGCACGGGCATCTCTTTACTTGGGACGGAATTATAAATATCAATAACGAGAAATATAAGGATGACCTTGACCCCATTGATACCGCCTGCCAGTGTCCTACCTGCAAAAAGCATTCAAGGGCTTATGTCCGTCATCTTATTAAGGCGGGGGAAATGCTTGGACAGCGTCTTGCCGTTCAGCATAACTTGTATTTTTACAATACTTTGATGGAAAAAATAAGAGAAAATCTTGATAACGGAACATTCGAGCAGTTTAAAAATGAAAATATTGTTAAATTAAGCACAAGAATTTAAATTTTACTTGCAATACTAAGAAAGATAATGTAAACTATGTTTATATCAACTTTGGAGGTCAAAATAATATGAATATGATTTTATATTATGTTATCATCTTTGCTGTGTTCGGCGGAATTATTTTCTTTATGAACCGTTCGCAGAAGAAGAAACAGAAAAAGGAAGAGGAAGCAAGAGAGGCAGTTCAGGTTGGTGATGAGATTATCACTATCGGCGGAATTGTTGCAAGAGTTGTTTCTATTAAGGATGATTTCTTTATCATCGAATCTCCTGCAGACTATTCTAAAATGAAGGTTAAAAAATGGGCTCTTTCATCGGTTGTAACCGTTCATGAGGAACCGAAAGTAAATTAAGTAATACTTTTGACTGCCGTCCCGTATTAATTTATGGGACGGTGTTTTTTATGAAATTTTTCAATGAAAACGGCAATAACAGTTTTTTAAAAAGCCTTTTGTTTGGAGTAGTAATCGCGTATGCGGCAATGTTGATTTTGACAACGGCAGGAGCTGTGATAATGACCTTTTTAGATGTTTCTGCAACTGCAATATCGGTTATAGCAACAGCGGCAATTTCCGTAGCGGCGTTGCTCGGTGGTTTTATGGCGGCAAAAAGAAAAGGTTCGTCACCCTTGCCGCTTGGACTTGCAACCGGTTTTATCTTTTATTTATCGGTTGCAATAATAGCCGCGATAGTAACTAAGGGTAGTTTTTCGTCGCTATTTATTTTGAGAATGGCCCTTTGTGTTGTTTTAGCAGGGGTTGGCGCTGTTTTAGAAACCTTTAAAAAATCAAAAAACAGCTATATTTAATGAAAAAAGAAATAGAAAAATATGTGTTGACAAACAAGACATTTATGATATAATGTTTAAGTGCCAAAAGCGCAGATGTGGGCCTTTAGCTCAGTTGGTTAGAGCCCCCGGCTCATAACCGGTAGGTCCCGGGTTCGAGTCCCTGAAGGCCCACCACATTTTTTATTGCTTTTGTCAATCGGGGGGAGGGACAACCTCCTTTAATAGTTTAATATTTATAGGGGTATAGCTCAGTTGGTAGAGCAGCGGTCTCCAAAACCGCGTGCCGAGGGTTCGAATCCTTCTGCCCCTGCCAAATTTTAGGGCATCGCATTAGCGGTGCCCTAAAATTTTTAGTAATGGTAGAAGAACCCTCGGCTAAGCGGAGCGTGCCGGGTGAGGTCGCGAGCGCCGTTATAAATATGTTGAAATAAATTGTTTACAAATAATTCATAAAGTATTATAATTAAATTACCAAATTTAAAAAAGAGGTAGAGAATTATGAAAAAGCCGCATATCGCAGTCAGAATTATAACAGGATTTTTCGCAACAATTTTTTGTATTTTGTTTGTTTTAGTATCTTTTACTGCTGTTTTGACCGGAACTGTTTCTTCAATAGCTCAGCCGAAAACAATAGTTAAATTTGTTGAACAGATTGATCTGGTTGAAGTTTTGAGTGATGCGATGGGCGCCCCTGATTCATCTGATGAATCGGGAATACCGGCTGAATTGATTAATGAATTCAAGGAAACTGAATTTGCTAAAACCGTTATTTCAAGCTACGCTGAGGGTATTGTAGCCGCAGTTAAGGGCGAAGAAATCCCTGATTCTCTTTCAGAAGCAGAGTTGCTTCAATTAATTGATAATAATCTTGATGATTTGGTTGGAATGGTTAAGGAATACGCGCCTGAAGAAGCCATGCAAGAATTATCCGAAGAAGAGTTAAAATCCTTTGTTAAAGAGGGAATAGGCGAGTTTGCAAAACAACTTCCCACTGTTAAAGAGGTTGTAACAATGGTTAAGGTAGAGGAGGTTATTCCCGCTGAGGTTAAGGTTCTGTTTGGACCAACCTTAACAATCACTTTGGCAGTTATTGCTTTAGTTCTTGCAGGTATCATCTATGCTTTACGCTTCTGGCGTTTCGGCGGATTTATGTGGATTGGCGTAAGCTCTGTTATTACGGCATTACTTGTTGGTGCTTTATCCTTTGGAAGTGGTGTGATTTTACCGGCTATAAAGGCGGGTATGGGAGAAATGGGAGCACTTCTTGATACAGGTGCTTTGATTATCACAGGCCAGCTTAACACCGCTTTGATAGTTATAGCAGCAGCCGCAGTTCTTTTTATTGCAGGTTACATTGTTCTTTATAATTTGGTTGTTAAAAAGAAAATTGCCGCAGCCGCTGCACAGGCGAAAATTGAAGAGCCTGTAGTTGAGCTTCCTGTAGAGGCAGCTGCAGAAGAAGTAGCTGTAGAGGCAGAAGAAGTAAAAGAAGAAGCTGCTGAGTGATTAAATAATAGTTTTTAGTTTTCATATACTAAGATTATAGGAGGAATATTATGAGAAGAATTTTATCATTATGTTTGGTTATCATTATGGCTTTTTCATTAACTGCCTGTCTTTCAGATGAACAGTTCTCAGAACTTCTGGCAGTTTTGAAGGAATCATCAAATGAGACTTCAAGCGAAACAAATGATTATTTTGATGATGATTTTGACTTTGACTATGATTATGATTATGATTATGATGATGATTCTGATGTAATATCAAATAGCAGTAAGTCTTCATCATCAAAAACTCAGAGCAAAACGACTTCCTCTCAAAAAAAGAAGCCTGCAACAAGTTCAGGCTCTGTAAATGTTAATGATTATGGCAATAGCAATGGTAGTGTTTCTAATAAATACACTAATCCTAATTATAATCCGTATGCGACCATTCCTGCCTCCGCAAAGGGTAAGACTGTTCGTTTTGCAACATGGATTGACCATACTACAACTGAGGGCGCTAACGCACTTAAAAACTTCTACAAGGATACAGGAGTTAATGTAAGCCTCTTTACTGTTCCGCAAGGAACCTATTCAAGTGTTCTTCAGGCAAAGATTGCTTCGGGCGATGTCCCAGATGTTTTCGTTACTAATGATGATGTTTCGGGCTTCCCGATAATGCTTGAATTTGCGGCACCTATCAATAAGGTATCTTCAGTTGATTTGAATGACCCCATTTGGGACCAGTCAATGCTGAAATTAGGAACTGTTGGTGGTAATATTTACTTCCTTAATACTCTTAATTCGCCTTGGTCAGGTTCTAACCTCACATATTATAATAAGGCGCTCTTTGAAGAGAATGGCATTAAGACTCCCGAGCAGTATTATAATGAAGACAACTGGACTTGGGAAACTGCTTTCAAAGTTATGAAGGATATTAAAAGCCTTGGCTCAGGTTATGAGGGCGGATATATCGAGGATAGTATCCTTTCCGGTTCTGCCGGCACATCATTTACAAAATATAATTATAAAACAAATACTTTCACGAGCGGCGTTGGCGATTCATCACTGACTTCTGCATATCAATGGTATATTAAATGCAAGCAGGCGGGCCTTATGGGCGCAACATGGTCTAACCATAAGCAGCTATTCAGAGAAGGTAAGCTTGGCGTTGTTTTCACAGGCGTTTACGGTCTTAAAAAAACAGGTCATTGGAAGGATATGAATGTTGAAGATATAGGATATACGTATCTTCCGGCTATAAATAAAAATACTCCTGCAAGAACTTCTTCTATCTGGAGAACTTATGGTATTATTGATGGCGCACCTAATGCAGATGCGGCAGGTTACT
>JAZOQD010000087.1:0-5209 GCA_045655925.1 Acutalibacteraceae bacterium
CCAAGTTTTTAAGAACAGAGCAGGCACTTTCCTCGGGTATTGATATAGTTTTAGAGTTGCCAACTTACTACGCTATGGCAACCGCACAAAAGTTTGCTCTGGGCGCTGCCGAGATTATTAAAAACACAGGCGCCGATACCCTTATTTTCGGCAGTGAATGCGGAGATACCGATCTTCTTATAAGAGCAGCAGAAACTTTAAGAAGCGATGAATGCAAAACTCTTATAAAGGAATATTTAAAAGAAGGTTTTACTCTGGCTTCTGTCAGAGAAAAAGTCTTAGATGAACTTTGTTCATTGGGTTATCTGCTTAAAAATCCCAATGATACTCTTGCCATTGAATACATTTTAGCCTTTAAAGAACTTGGATACAATATAAGTTTTAAAGCGATCAAAAGGATTGCCACGCAACATGATTCAAATGAATTTTCCGATGATTTCTGCTCTGCAAGGTTTTTGAGAGAAAATATCAAAAGCGATACTGCTTTGATTCGAAAATTTATGCCTGAAAAAGCAGCAGCGGTTTTTATAAACGCTGCTACTGACAGCAAAACCGCCGATATAAACAGACTTGACAGAGCTATTATAACCAAGCTTCGTTCAATGTCTATCGATGATTTTAAAAATTTACCAGATATCAGCGAGGGCTTGGAAAATAGAATTGCCAATGCAGTAAAATCCTCGGCAAGTCTTGATGAGCTTATTGAAGCACTTAAGACCAAGAGATACACCACTGCCCGCCTCAGAAGAATTGTTTTATCGGCGTTTTTGGGCGAAAGCATTAAAGAAATGCCGTCGAAGCCTACCTATTTAAGAGTTTTGGGTTACTCACAAAATGGTAGCGGGTATTTAAAGAAAATAAGAGAGGTTTCTGCCCTTCCCGTTATAATGCGCGCAACCGAAATTAAAGATGACCCCGTTTTTCAATTTGAAGCCAGGGCAACCGACCTTTATAGCTTAGCGCAAGAAAACCCCGACCCTTGCGGAACGGAGTTTTCTAACGGAATTATTAAATATTAAAGTATTTATAAACGTTTATTGCAATATTTTCCGGCAGACCGGCATTTTTAAGCGCCTCTATATCGGCTTTTTCTATTGCCGACACCGTTTTAAAGGTTTTAATTAAAGCTTTGGCGCGTTTTTCTCCAACGCCCTCAATTTCCATCAGCTTTAAAACATTTTGGTTCTTAGAGCGAAGCTTTCGATGATAGCCTATGGCGAATCGATGAACCTCCTCCTGAATCTCAGAAACAAGGGTATAAGCGCTACGGTTCGCCTTTATGGCGATTTCCTTTCCACCTGCAGTTATGGCTCTGGTTTTATGCTTTGAATCCTTAACCATACCGAAGACGGCAACATCTATTTCAAGGCGTTTCAAAACCTCGTTTACTGCTGATAACTGCCCTTTTCCACCGTCAAGCAAAATCAAATCAGGTAATGTGCCGAAGCCGTCAGCGGTTTCGGCTTTTTTATATTCCAAAAATCGCCTTTCGACAACCTCAGCCATTGAACGAAAATCGTCCTGACCCTCAAAGCTTTTAATTTTAAAACGGCGGTAAGAAGATTTATATGGCTTTCCATCCTTAAAAACAACCATTCCCGCTACATTTTCTGAGCCTGCGGTATTGGAAATATCATAAGATTCAATAAACTTTGGAGGTTTTGGGAGATTTAAAAGACGTGCTAATTCATCAAGTCCTGCGGTCTGACCTATTTTTCTGCCCAACGCTTGCGCCAAACGTTCAGATGCATTTTTACGGCACATTGTAACCAAATGTTCCTGCTCACCGCGCTCAGGAACATGGATATTAACCTGTTTTCCCGCTTTATCACTTAACCATTTTTCAAGCAGTTCCCTATCCTCAATATCACCGTCAATCGAAATTCTTGGCGGAACATTATCTCGTAAAGTGTAATATCTTCTTATAAATTCACTTCTTGCAGCTTCTTGTGAATCAACTGCATCAATTAAAAACTCTTCGCGGTCGGAAAGCTTGCCGTCAGAAAAAACGAAAACCTCAAAGCAAGCGGCAGTATCAGCCGAAGCCAACGCAATAACATCCTGCCTCTTGTAAGTTGAGCTGTAAACCTTTTGCCTGTCGCCTATTTTTTCTATTGCAGCTATTCTGTCGCGCAGTTTTCCCGCCTTCTCAAACTCTAGGTTTTCAGCAGCCAAATTCATCTGCTCTTTTAAATCCTTAATAGACTTTGATGCGCCGCCTTTTAGTAATTCAACCGCTTGAGCTACCGCTTCATTATATTCTTCCTTAGTTATTTTAGCGGAACAAGGAGCAGCGCAAAGTTTTATATGATAGTTTAAGCAAGGTCTGTTTTTGCGGCTAATGCATTCGGGAAATGATTTTGAGCAAGATGGTAAGCGGAAAATCTTGCGAACCTCATCAATCGTTTCATTAACAACAAAGCCTGAAATATAAGGACCTATATATTCTGCGTTTTTATCGTTCTGATCAAACGATGCAGATATAGTCGGCCAATCAGTTTTAGTGATTTTAATATAATGATAGCCCTTATCATCCTTCAAAAGAATATTATATTTTGGCATATTTTGCTTGATAAGCGAGCATTCAAGCACCAATGCCTCGAACTCGCTATCGCAAATTATATATTCGAAATCATAAACCGCCGATACCATTTTTTTAACCTTATCGGTGTGCTGTTTATTCTCTCTGAAATACTGAGAAACGCGGTTTTTAAGTTTTTTAGCCTTGCCGATATATATAATTTCACCCGACTTTGCGCGCATTACATAAACTCCGGGCAAAAGCGGAAGATTCCCTGCTTTTTTTCTTAAATTTTTAATTCGTTCATCAACAATCACGGGAATCCCTCCTTACTTAACCAATCTCTAATTTACATTATAGTTTAATTATTTAGTATAATCAACAAAATATTTGCAGTTGGCAAGATTTGAAAGACAATAACTATTGCAAATTGATTTTCAAAGTGTTAAAATAACCTTTGGTTTAAAACTTTATATTTTAGGAGGATTTCTATGTCAATTTTAATTACAGGCGGTGCCGGCTATATTGGTAGCCACACCCTTATTGAGCTTACTAAAGCGGGCCACGATGTTGTTGTTGTTGATAATCTCCGCAACAGTAAAAAGGAATCATTAAACCGAGTTGAAAAAATTATCGGTAAACCCGTTAAATTCTATGAGGCTGATGTTCGTGATAAAGAGGCATTAAGAAAGATATTCAAGGAAAATAAAATTGAAGCAGCTATTCATTTTGCAGGCTTAAAAGCAGTTGGCGAATCGGCTAAAATTCCTATGGAATATTATGAGAACAACCTCGATTCAACCTTCGTTCTTTGTGATGTTATGGCAGAGTTTGGTGTTAAAAAGTTGGTTTTCTCCTCATCTGCAACTGTTTACGGAATGTCAAAAACAATGCCGCTTGTTGAAACAATGCCGCTCGGCGCAATCAACCCTTACGGCAGAACAAAATATTTTATTGAAGAAATTTTGCGCGACCTTTATGCTTCTGATAATGAATGGAGCATCGCTCTTCTTCGCTATTTCAACCCTATTGGCGCTCATGAAAGCGGCCTTATAGGAGAGGACCCGAGGGGCATACCTAACAATCTTATGCCCTATATTTCTCAGGTTGCAGTCGGCAAACTCGAGAAGCTCCGTGTTTTTGGCAACGATTACAATACTGTTGATGGAACCGGAGTCCGCGACTATATCCATGTTGTTGATTTGGCAGATGGCCATGTTAAAGCTGTTAACTGGACTCTTAAAAACGAGGGCTGCGAGGCAATAAACCTTGGAACCGGTAACGGCTGCAGTGTGTTACAGCTTAAGGATGCTTTCCAGGAAGCATCGGGCATCACAATTCCTTTTGAGATTGTTGAGCGCCGTCCGGGTGACCCCGATGAAGTTTATGCAAATGCAGATAAAGCAAAGAGCCTTCTCGGTTGGGAAGCTAAGCGCTCCATTGCCGAAATGTGCCGCGACACTTGGAACTGGCAGAAAAACAATCCCAACGGCTACGGCGATTAAGTTTAATAAAACCTATAAAGGCAAGCTACGGTTAACTCCGAAGCTTGCCTTTTTTGTCGCCAAAACAAAGCGGCGGACAGTTACCTGCCCGCCGCAAAAGACTTTTATGATTTTATTTCAATTATGCTCTTTCCTTTTTGAAAAGAACTACAACTGCTGCAGAAATACTAACAACTGCAATAACGATCCAAAGAATCAAGTTAGAAGCATCTCCGGTTTTGATTTCTTCCTTATCTTCTTTCTTATCTTCCTCTTTTTTATCTTCATCTATTTCAACGTCAGCCTGGCAAGCATCGCACTTACCGTCTTTGTTAAGGTCAGCATGGTCTGCGTTAGCCTTAATTACTACGCTGTTCTTATCAGTGATAGCAGTTGTTGCTGCATCGTCAGAATACCAGTTGCCGCATGCGCAGGTCCAATACTCGATGTTACCATCTGTGCAGCCTGCTTCCTTAGCGGGAACCTTGGTTAAGTCATGAGTATGAGTAATGGTCCAATTGATAGTAATATCATCGGTTGTTCCATCAGCCCAGCAATAGTTAACCTTATCTTTAAGAACCATCTTCAAGGTGTAGGTCTCGCCATAAGCGGTTCCCTTATTGCCTGTTACAGTGATAGCATTTGCATCATAAGCATCAAGTTCAAGAGCAATTTCGTTGCCAGTCCACTTGAAATCAGTCTTATCGGTTGAAGCATAAGGAGCAGCAACCTTGGTCTTATAAACTGCCTTGATAGAAACATTTTCACCAGGCATTACGAATGTTGTAGTTGCATCCTTAGCGTTATCAAAAGTAACATTGCCACTTACAACTTCCCAGTTAACGAAAAGCTGATTTACAGCAGGTGAAGCAGTAATAGTTACTTTGCTACCTGCAGTATTATTGTTAGAATTAGCAGCGCCTCCAACAACAGTTACGGTGTAAACCTTATCTGCCCAAACAGGATAAAGGGTAGCACCTTCGTTAGCGATATATTTTGCGCCGAGGTCATAAACCTTTGCGCCGCCTTCGGTGGTTGCCCAACCAACCTGAGTATAGTTCTCACGAGTGAAAATAGCACCCTTCAAGGTAAGGTCAGTTCCGTGAATCTTCTTATCAGTTGCAGCAGTGCCGGCACCGTTAGCGCCTGCGAGATACTGAACATCATAGGTAAGAGCTGAATAAACAAGTCGGAGGCCAAGCGG
>JAZOQD010000088.1:0-3622 GCA_045655925.1 Acutalibacteraceae bacterium
CGGCAAGCTTTATATGGAGTTTGGCGGAAAACTGTTTGATGATTATCACGCTGCAAGGGTTTTACCCGGTTTCGAGCCCGATGCTAAGGTTAAGATGCTTATGAACCTTAAAGATGAGGCAGAAATTGTAATTGCTATAAATGCAGACGCTATCGAGAAAAACAAACGCCGTGGCGACCTTGGAATAACATACGATTTAGATACCTTGCGTTTGATTGACGCTTTCCGTGAAATTGGGTTGTATGTTGGAAGTGTTGTTATAACTCGTTATACCGGTCAGCCTTTGGCAGTAGCGTTTGAAAATCGACTAAAGGCGCTTGGCATTAAAGTTTATAAACATTATCCTATCGAGGACTACCCTTATAATATCCCGCATATAATTAGTGATGAGGGATTCGGTAAGAATGATTTTATCGAAACAACACGTCAGTTAGTTGTTGTAACTGCTCCCGGACCCGGAAGCGGAAAAATGGCAACCTGCCTTTCACAGCTTTATTATGAGCAGAAGAGAGGAATCAAAGCAGGTTATGCAAAATTTGAAACCTTCCCGATTTGGAGCATCCCGCTTAAACATCCTGTTAATATTGCCTATGAGGCGGCAACCGCAGACCTTGATGATATCAATATGATTGACCCATTCCATTTGGAGGCTTACGGCAAGACAACCGTTAACTACAATCGTGATATTGAGATTTTCCCTGTGCTTAATGCAATGCTTGAGGGAATTTTGGGCGAGTCACCTTATAAGAGCCCCACAGATATGGGTGTTAATATGGCAGGTTTTGCTATTGATGACGATAAGAAAGTTTGTGACGCTGCAAAACAGGAAATAATTCGTAGATACTATAATTCCTTGGTAAGTGCCAGACAAGGTCTCTCAGAAGAGGCTGATTCTGCAAAAATCGAGCTTTTGATGAAACAGGCGGGCGTTACTGTTGATGAGCGCTCTGTAGTGTCTGCGGCTCTTAAAAAAGCAGAAGAAACTAATGCTCCGGCAACTGCTATCGAGCTTACTGACGGCAAAATTATAACGGGTAGAACTTCAAGCCTCTTAGGCTCGGCATCTGCAATGCTTTTAAATGCGCTAAAGGTATTGTCAGATATTCCTGAGGATGTGGATTTGATTCCACCAACCATAATCGAGCCTATGCAAAAACTCAAAACTGAGATTATGGGTAATCATAATCCAAGACTTCATACCGATGAAATTTTGATTGCATTATCTATTTGCGCAGCTACTAGCGACTTGGCAAAAAAAGCTCTTGATAATGCATACAAGTTAGCGGGATGCGAGTCACACTCAACGGTAATTTTATCCAGAGTAGATGAAAATGTATTCAGAAAATTAGGGATTAATCTTACCTGTGAGCCAAAATATCAAACCAAGAAATTATATCATAATTAATATTCTTGACTTATTTGAATATTAATAATATAATGGTTAGCGATAGTTTAAATTCCAAGTGGCAATTAGTGTAATAATTCAATCCCCATTGGCATATTAAAATAAATTAAAGGTAGGACAGCTTATGGCTAAAACTATTAAAATTACCGATGACGGTCTTAAGAAATTACAGCAAGAGTTGGAGACTCTTAAAACTGAGGGAAGAGCGGATATCGCTGAGAAAATCAAGATAGCAAGAGGATACGGCGATCTTTCAGAAAACAGCGAATATGATGAAGCGAAAAACGAACAAGCAAAGCTTGAAACCAGAATTTTAGAAATCGAAGCAATGCTCAAAAATGTTGAGATTATCGAAGATATTAAGGGTAAGGCTAAAACCGTTGTTGTAGGCGTGAAGGTTAAGGTTCTTGACGTTGAATACGGTGACGAGGATGAATATCGTGTGGTAGGCTCTGCTGAGGCTGATTCTCGCAACGGACTTATCTCCGATGAATCTCCTATGGGCAAAGCACTTCTCGGCAAGAAAATTGGTGACGAGGTTACTGTTGAGGCTCCCGCAGGTGAGTTTAAAGTTAAGATTATAGAAATTTCAAAATAAGGTGAAATAAATGGCACAAAATAATAACCAACAGGTTCAGGACTTAAATGAAATTGTTAAGGTTCGCCACGAAAAATTGGCAGCTTTAAAAGAAAATGGTAATGACCCGTTTTTAATCACTAAGTTTGATTTTGATAGTGACTCTGCGAATATTAAAGGCAATTATGAAGCTTTTGAAGGCAAAACCGTTAAAATTGCAGGTAGAATTATCGCACGCAGAATTATGGGAAAGGCAAGCTTTGTAGGTCTTAGCGATGCTACAGGAAAAATTCAGCTTTACGTTAAAAGAGATGACGTAGGCGAGGATGTTTATGCTGCGTTTAAAAAGTGGGATATTGGTGATATTGTAGGTGTTCAGGGCACTGTTTTCAAAACCCAGACCGAAGAAATATCAGTGCACGCCACTTCCATTAAATTGCTTTCTAAATCCTTGTTGCCTTTGCCTGAAAAGTTTCACGGACTTAAGGATAACGATTTAAGATATCGTCAGCGTTATGTTGATTTAATTGTTAATCCTGAGGTTAAAAATAATTTCATTATTCGTTCTAAATTCATAAAGTTTATGAGAAACTACCTTGATAATATGAGTTATGTCGAGGTTGAAACCCCTGTACTTAACACAATTGTTGGCGGTGCGGCCGCAAGACCGTTTATCACCCACCACAACACTTTGAATATACCTATGTATATGCGTATTGCTACCGAGCTTCCTTTGAAAAGACTCATTGTCGGCGGTATGGATAGGGTATATGAAATCGGAAGAATTTTCCGTAACGAGGGTATGGACCCTAAACACAACCCTGAATTTACTACGGTTGAGCTTTATCAAGCGTATGCTGATTTCCACGATATGATGGATATTGCCGAGGGTATTATCTCGGGCGCCGCAAAAGAGATTTTAGGCACCTACGAGGTTGAATGGTTGGGCGAGAAAATTGACCTTACACCCGGTTGGCGCAGACTTACTATGGTGGACGCTGTTAAAGAATATGTCGGTATTGATTTCGGTGCAATTACCGATGACAACGAGGCTGTCGAGGCTGCAAAGGCTATCGGTGTTGAGCTTGCAGATACTGCGGACAAGACTTGGGGCAATGCTCTTTATGCTTGCTTTGACCAGCGTGTCGAAGAAAAACTTATTCAGCCTACATTTATTACAATGTACCCTGTTGAGGTTTCTCCTTTAACCAAGGCTTCACCCGAAGATCCACGTCTTACAGAACGTTTCGAGTTGTTTGTATGCCACAGCGAGCTTGCAAATGCTTACTCTGAGCTTAACGACCCAATTGTTCAGCGTGAACGCTTTATGAAGCAGTTAGAACTTCGTGACAGAGGTGACGACGAGGCAGAAATGCTTGATGAGGATTTCCTCACCGCTATGGAATATGGTATGCCTCCAACAGGAGGTATGGGTATCGGCGTTGATAGAGCAGTAATGCTCCTCACAAATTCTGATACAATAAGAGAAGTTATCTTATTCCCAACCATGAAACCTTTAGATTAAATAAGTCTCTATAACCCTGTATATCTCTGGATATGCAGGGTTATTTTTATATCTTAAGCCACAACTTAAGCCGAATTTAAACCAATTCGGGCATCATTGTCCAACAATGATGCCC
>JAZOQD010000089.1:0-10020 GCA_045655925.1 Acutalibacteraceae bacterium
GGGGTTAAGGCGCATGGTCTGACCTGCAATGTTTGCAGATTTAGTCCTTGCGCCGTTCAAAAGCCCCATATTATACATTGTATATAAGAGCTTTCTATGTGAGGGTTTGAAACCGTCAATTTCAGGAATGGCGCGCGACAGAATAACACTCATCGCATAAGGCATATAGTTGGTTTCGAGCGTTCTGGTTATCGGCTGTTCAACAACCGTTCCTGCGCCCGAAATATATGCGCTGTCAATAGCAGACGGCGTTGCCTTTTTGGCCTCTTCTTTTTTCTTTCTCGGAGCCATAAATCTTTTCTCCTATAAATTCTTAATACTGTTAAATCAGCTTATATCGGCATCGGCAATATAAAGATAACCTTTTTCGGTTATTATTTCTTTTCTGCCGTCAATATTATCGCCCAAAAGAATATCAAACATATGAGCCGTTTTCTCGGCATCCTCGGGCGTAACCTTAATAAGTCTTCGGGTTTCAGGGTTCATAGTAGTAAGGTTCATCATATCAGGTTGGTTTTCACCAAGACCTTTAGAACGTTGAACGGTGCACTTATTGTCCCCCACCATATTGTTGAGAATATCCGCTTTTTCCTTTTCATCATAAGCAAAATAGGTCTTTTGCTTGGTTGTTATTTCATAAAGTGGGGTTTCTGCAATAAACACCTTACCAACCTCAATAAGAGTTGGAATAAGGCGGTATATCATAGTTAAAATAAGAGTTCTTATCTGGAATCCGTCTTCATCAGCATCGGTGCAAATAATAATCTTATTCCATCGCAGTTGCTCTAAATCAAAGGTTGAAAGGTCTTTGTTCGCCTTTGATTTAACCTCAACACCACAACCGAGAACCTTTATAAGATTGGTTATAATCTCAGATTTGAATATTCTGTCATAATCGGCCTTTAAGCAGTTTAATATCTTACCTCTGACAGGGATAACCGCCTGAAACTCTGCCGAACGCGCCAGCTTTACAGAACCTAATGCCGAATCGCCCTCAACTATAAACAGTTCGCGGACGTTAACATCCTTACTTCTGCAATCAACAAACTTTTCAATACGGGAAAGCATATCGTTGCTGGAAGAAAGAGTCTTTTTAAGGTTTAATCTTTCTCTCTCGCTTCTTTCGCGGCTTCGCTTATTGATAAGCACCTGACCGGCAATTTTTTCGGCTTCATCTTTATTCTCAATAAAATAAACCTCAAGCTGATGACGGAAGAACTCGGTCATCGCATCACCAATAAATTTATTGGTTATAGCCTTTTTGGTCTGGTTTTCATAGGAGGTCTGGGTTGAGAAGGATGAAATGCAAAGCACCAAGCATTCCTCAACATCCTGGAAGGTTATCTTGCTTTCTTTTTTCTGATACTTGCTTGTATCCTTTATATATTTATCAATCTGATAAACAAAGGCATTTCTGACCGCTCTTTCAGGAGCTCCGCCATATTCAAGCCAACTCGAGTTATGGTAATACTCTTTTAACTGAACCTGATTTGAAAAGCTTAAAGCAGCGTTTATTTTGACCTTGTATTCAGGCTTGTCCTCTCTGTCCTTACCTTTTTTCTCGGTCTGCCAGAACTGAACCGAGGTTAGCCCCTTATCCGCTACAGTTTCGGTAACATAGTCCTTTATACCTGACTGATAGCAGAACTCGTAGGTTTCAAACTTGCTGCCCTTTTGGTCCTTTAAAATGAAAACAATGTTATCATTAACAACCGCTTGACGCTTTAAAACGTCCATATAATACTCAAGCGGAATATTTATATCGGTAAATACCTCTAAATCGGGCTTCCAACGGGTTTTAGTTCCTGTATCACGGCCTGAATAAGGCTCTTTTTTGAGTCCTCCGATATTTTCGCCTTTTTCGAAATGCAGAGTATAGAGATATCCGTCACGCTTGATTTCAACATCCATATATTCCGAGGAATACTGAGTTGAACAAAGGCCGAGACCGTTAAGACCTAACGAAAACTCATAGTTTCCGCCGTCATTAGTATTATATTTACCGCCTGCATACATCTCGCAATAAAGCAGTTCCCAGTTATAGCGATTTTCTTTAGTGTTAAAATCAACCGGAGCGCCGCGGCCAAAGTCCTGCACTTCAATTGAATGGTCGGCATAACGGGTTATAACTATTTTCTTTCCGTGGCCTTCTCTGGCTTCATCTATAGAGTTTGATATTATTTCAAACACCGAATGCTGACAGCCCTCAAGGCCGTCCGAACCGAAAATAACTGCAGGTCTTTTTCTAACTCGGTCGGCGCCCTTTAAAGAGGTTATACTTTCATTCGTATATTCGCCCTTTTTTGCCATTTCTTAAAACTCCTTATTCTTGGAATATAAACATAAATTCCCAATATATCCATTATCTTCTTTATTTTATACTATATCTTGTATTTCGTCAAGTGTTTTTACCTCTATCTATGCGGTTTCAGAATAATAATTACAATCCCGTAAAATCAGTTTTTCGACAAAATCTTGTCAAAACAAAAACCCAGTGATATAATAAGCTCAAAACAATCCATTTCAGTCTATTATGTGAGGATTTTGTGATGAAAAAACGACTTTCTGCCTTTTTTACCGGCAGAAATATCTACTGCATTATTTCAATAGCAGTTTTAGCAACGCTCGTTATACTCGGTTCCTTTTTATTGGGGCCAAAGCTCATCGCCACCGCGCGCGACCCCGAGCAGTTCAGAGAATTTTTGGGTGCCAATGGCATAAAAAGCGCCTTAATTTTTATCGGTATTCAGATGCTACAAATCTTTTTTGCATTTATACCGGGCGAGTTTATTGAGGTTGGGGCAGGCTATGTTTTCGGCTCAATAAAAGGTCTTATCCTCTGCCTTATCGGTTCATTTTTTTCAACCGTTATAATCTTTGGTTTAACCCGTCTGCTCGGCAGAAAATTTACAGGCATTATGATAGATTCAAGGGACCTTAAAAAACTTAGGTTTTTAAAAGATAAGAAAAAGGTCAAACTTCTTTTATCCATTCTTTATTTTATCCCGGGAACACCTAAAGATTTAATAACCTACTTTGCAGGCATAACGAGTATTAAATGGAGCGAATTTTTATTTATAAGCACCGTTTTAAAAATTCCCTCGATTTTAACCTCAACCCTTGCAGGCGCGGCATTGGGAGAAAAGCAATATCTGCAATCTGTTATAATTTTTGCCGTAACCGGCCTTGCCGCTTTAATCGGCTATTATGTTTATTACAAGCTATCAAGTAAAAAGAAAAAATCTTCCTGAGAAAACCTCAGGAAGATTTCTTTTTTACATTAAATTCTCATCATAAACGGCTCTTTCGCCACCGATAAATTTAGGTCTGACCCTTGCGGCAGAAACTATCGCTTCGCCGATTTTTTTAGTTTTTAAACGAACAGGAACTGCAACGTTTTTAAGATGCATACCGATTAAGGTTTGGCCTATATCAAGACCCGCATCAGCCTTTATATATTCAACCGCAACAGGCTCTTTAAAAAGCGAGTATGCCGCAGTTGCAAAGGAACCTCCTGCTTTGGCCTTGGGAACAACATTTACTGTTTCAAGCTTTAAACGCTCGGCCAACTCTTTTTCTATTATAATGGCGCGGTTTAAATGCTCGCAGCATTGCGCGGCAAGGTATATTCCCTTTTCTGAAGCAAGGCTTAAAATTGCCTCACACACCTTAGCTGCAACCTCAGGAACCGAGTTAGTCCCTATTTTACTGCCAACTATTTCACTTGTTGAGCAACCAACAACCAAAACGCCGCCTTTATTCACTTTTGAGACCTCTAAAAGTTCTTCTACAGCATCTGCGGTTTGCCTAACAAAATCTTCCATTTTAAAACCTCTTAAAATTTATATTCTCCTTGGTCGCAAAGACCTTTGATTGCCGAAACGACCGAGTCTAAATCTTCTTTGTATGTAACGCCATACCATTTATCTTCAGCAACCAAAACTTTTACCTTTTTAATGTTGCTCTTAATGAGATTATCGACAACAAGCGGTAATAAAAACTCTGATTTAAGCTCGGTTCCGTGTTCGGCCATAAAATCTTTAAAATCTTTCTCTAAATATGAGAAGATATCAGGAACAAAGCCCCACATATTCATCGAAACGACAGTATCGGGAGTAAGCTGACCCTTAGAGCCATCTTCCGCTTCAAAACTGCAATCGTTATATATTTTGGTATGTTCACAAACACCTTTTAAATAACCGTTTTCCGCGTCGCAAACGCCTCTTGAAACAGTTCCGTTTTCGGTAACTGTGTTGATAAGCTTAAAGCCTACCATACAGTAGTCATCTGAGCCGTCTAAGCCTTCGGCAACCTTTTTAAATGCCGAAGCGCCATAAAAATCATCGGCATTGATAACTGCAAACGGAGTTTTGACAACATCCTTACAGCAAAGAATTGCATGACCGGTTCCCCAAGGTTTTACTCTTCCCTCCGGAACCGAGAAGCCGGCTGGTAAAAGAGCATCCTGCTCCTGAAAAACATATTCTACAGGCAGAATTTTTTCAACTCTTGAACCAACTGCTGATTTAAACTCTTCTTCAATACTATGCTTTATAACAAAAACGACCTTTGTAAAGCCCGCTTTTTTTGCATCCATAACCGAGAAATCAAGTATTGCCTCACCATTGGGACCAACTGCAGCAACCTGCTTTAAACCACCGAAACGGCTACCCATACCTGCCGCCATAACTACTAGTGTTTTATCCATTGCAAACCCTCCGTTTATTTAGCTTTATTGATATGACTTTCCTTCTCGGAGAACCCCTCTGTGCTCTCTCTTAAGAAAAGTATTTTAACAGTCATCGCAATGAGTTTTATATCCTCCAATACCGAGTAATGCTCGATATAATAAAGGTCCATATTAAGTTTATTCTGCGCACTTGTATTATATTTGCCGTAAATCTGCGCATAGCCTGTAAGTCCCGCTTTGACCTTATGCCTCAGGTTAAACTCGGGCAAGGTTTCCTTATAGCCTTCAATGATTTCCTTCATTTCAGGTCTCGGTCCTACAACCGACATATGCCCCAAGAAAATATTGAAAAGCTGCGGCAGCTCATCGAGCCTGAAAGGTCTGATAATCTTGCCTACGGGAGTGATTCGGTCATCATCCGAGGTGGTTCTTTTAAACTCCTTTTCGGAATCAACCCTCATTGAGCGGAATTTATAGATGTTAAACTCCTTCATATCCCTTGTTATTCTTGGTTGCTTGAATATTATGGGACCACCGTCACAAAGCTTTATTCCGATAGCAATCAAAAGCATAAAGGGGCTTGAAACGATAATTCCTATTGAGGAGAGAACAATATCAAAAATTCTTTTAACTATCCTCTGCTCCATTGATAAGCCGCCGTTATGCAGAAATAAAACAGGAGTATCAAAAACCTGAACCTGATAACTGCCGTTTAAAATAGTATCGGCAGAAGACGGGAGCAGGTAAATTCTCTTATTTTCGGAATAGCAGTATTTTAAAATTTCAGATTTTAAAGAGGCATCAAAATCGCAGATAAGAATAGCCTCATGCTTATCTATTTCGCCTTTTATTTCTTCAATATCCTTATCAATTGTAATACCCTTTGAAAGCTCAAAGCGGTCTTTTATAATTGACACCTTTTTGATTATATCATTGCGGTTTTTAGGGTCAAAAATCGCAAGAATAAGACGCGGCTTATAAAGTGTAAAATAAACGCGGTTCAATGAATAGGTCATAATAATGGTTATTAAGACTTGCGCAGCGGTAAGAACAATAAGCGCTATCGGGTTCAAAACATCTCGCGCAATAAAGCTTAACATAAGATATGCAAAGCAGTTGGTTAAAAATACCGCGAGCGACAAGCTATACGCCAAAACATGAGTTCTTATAATACCAACCTTAAAAGCATCATATATCTTTGAAAAAAGAACCAATACTCCAAGATAAACTCCAACTATAACAAGGTCGCCCAATCCACCGAAGCGGGCGTTACTGTAGAAATTTTGCCAAACACCGATAAAGGCGGTTGTTAAAACAGCAACCACCAACATTTTAAGCATAAACAGTATTGAGTTACGAAACTTAACCAATAAATGCATAAAATTCCGCCCTTTCGGCAATTATTCAGTCCTTTTAAGCTATAACAAAGCAACTGTTATACGCGGTTTGATTATACTACATAGCTTTAAGATTGTCAATAAATCATAAGCTTCTCCTTTTATTCTTGACAAACTTACAAAAAGTAATATACTAATATAATTATAAGACAAATCCCCTTTTTGGAGGCATAATATGGTAAACACAGATAAAACTATGGATACAATAGTAAGTCTTGCCAAGGGTCGCGGCTTTGTTTATGCAGGAAGCGAAATCTATGGCGGACTTTCAAACAGTTGGGACTACGGCCCATTAGGCGTTGAGCTTAAGAATAATGTTAAGAAGGCTTGGTTCAAGAAATTTGTTCAAGAATCACCCTATAATGTTGGCCTTGATTCAGCTATTATTATGAACCCTGAAACCTGGGTTACAAGCGGCCATGTCGGCGGCTTCTCTGATCCGTTGATGGACTGCAAGAGCTGTCGCGCTCGCCATAGAGCAGATAAGCTTATTGAGGACCATGGCGGCAAAGCTGAGGGTATGACCTTTGAGCAGATGGAGGAATATATAAAGGAGAACGGCATTGTTTGCCCTGAATGTGGCAAGGCCGATTTCACTGATATCAGAAAATTCAACCTTATGTTCAAAACCTTCATCGGTGTTACTGAGGACGCTAAAAACGAGGTTTACCTCCGTCCTGAAACTGCCCAGGGAATTTTCGTAAACTTCGCAAACATTCAGAGAACAACCCGTAGGAAATTACCTTTTGGCGTCTGCCAGATTGGTAAATCCTTCCGTAACGAAATCACACCGGGTAACTTTATCTTCAGAACCCGTGAGTTTGAGCAGATGGAATGCGAATTCTTCTGCAAACCCGATACCGACCTTGAATGGTTCTATTATTGGAAAGATTTCTGCAAGAATTGGCTTCTCTCTTTGGGTCTTAAAGAGGAGAACCTCCGTATGCGCGACCATGAGAAAGAAGAGCTTTCCTTCTATTCAAAGGCAACTACCGATATCGAGTTCCTCTTCCCGTTCGGCTGGGGTGAGCTTTGGGGAATTGCAGACCGCACAAACTATGACTTAGGTCGTCATCAGGAAGCAAGCGGTAAAACTCTTGAATATTTTGACCCTGAGACCAATGAAAAATATATTCCTTATGTTGTTGAGCCCTCTTTAGGCTGCGACCGCGTTCTTCTTGCATTCCTTTGCGATGCTTATGACGAAGAAATTGACGATAAGGGAGAAACCCGCGTTGTTCTTCGTTTGCATCCTGCTTTGGCACCCTTTAAGGCTGCCGTTCTTCCTCTTTCTAAGAAGCTTGCAGAGCCTGCAGGAAAAATCCGCGAGATGCTCTCTAAGGACTTTATGATTGATTATGATGATGCAGGCTCTATCGGTAAAAGATATCGCCGTCAGGACGAAATCGGAACACCGTTCTGCATCACCTATGACTTTGAAAGCGAAACTGACGGATGCGTTACCATTCGTGACAGAGATACTATGGAGCAGACTCGTGTTCCCATTTCTGAGCTTTCAAGCTTTATTAAATCTAAACTTGATTTCTAATCACTACTTTTAAAAACACAGAGTAGAAACCGATGCGTTAAGTGTTGACAGGACGGGGAGTTGCCTGTCAAACGAAGGGTTTACCCGCGGTTTTGGTTTCGCATCCCGCTGTTAATAGTAAGAGATTCCCTCCTATTATTACAACGAAGATGTAGAATAGGAGGGTTTTATTTTGAAGAAACAGAATTTGACAAGACGACTTGTTTTTATGGGCGTTATGACGGCTTTAGCCGTTATTTGCTCGCTTGATTTTCCTTTGGGCTTTACCTTTAGAGTTGCAGGGTTTATGAAGTTTTCCCCTGCCTTTTTAATCGTTGGGATAACAGCCTCGGTTTGCGGATATAAGGAAGCCGGTTTGGTTTCTCTTTTGACCGATGTTATTCAAGGCTTTTTGTTCGGCAACTTTTCAGTTTTAATTGCAGTAATCAATTTGCTTGTCGGCATCTGCTTCGGTCTTTTTCTTTATAAAAAATCGAGCATATTGAATATCGTTTCATCGGTCCTTATTACCCAGATTGTTGGCAGTCTTATTCTGATAACCGCTGTTCTCTGCTTCAGATTCGGTATGCCGTTTATTCCAACTATCTATTGGCGCGAACTGCAAACAGTTCTTATGATAGCGGTTGAAATACCTGTTCTCTGGCTTTTTATAAAGGTTATAAAAATACCCGAAAAGATAACTCGGATTTTGAATATATAATTCGAGGTTTACAAACTCAAAAATTAAAGATATAATCAAACTGTAAATAGGCTTTAATTTGGCACAGAGATGCAAAAAGATTATTTAAAGAGGGGTTTTATGTTTAAGTTAAAATCGGTAATTATGGATGAAAGTTCGGTTTCTCGCGCACTCCGCCGCATTTCTTATGAAATAATTGAAAAAAACCGCGGAACCGATAATCTTTGTATTGTTGGCATTTGCAGAAGGGGCGTTCCTTTGGCAGAGCAAATTGCAGAGAACATCAAAGCCAATGAAAATGTCAACCTGCCGCTTGGCAAACTTGATATTACTCTTTACAGAGATGATGTTAAGAACGCTAAAAAAGACCCCGTTTTAAATGCAACAGATATACCCTTTTCCATAACAGGTAAAAATATCGTTCTGGTTGATGATGTTTTATATACAGGAAGAACCGTCAGAGCTGCTATTGATGCTTTAATTGCCATAGGCAGACCTGCCACCGTTCAACTTGCGGTTTTAGTTGACCGAGGACATAGAGAGTTTCCGATAAGAGCTGATTATGTTGGCAAAAACATTCCAACCTCTAAAAACGAACATATATCGGTTAAGGTTTTAGAGTTTGACCAAAAAAATTGTGTTGAACTATTGGAAAAACTATAAAATAAAAACCTCTTGCATTTTTAACAATTAAACTATATAATGTCTTTGATATGTAAAAGGCTATGACGGAAACAAGTAGAGTTAATAAGGCTTTCAGAGAGTGCTCGGTTGGTGAAAGAGCATAAGACCTGTTGGCTTGAATACATTCTTTGAGCTGCCGCCTGAACTTTAGTAGGGTTGGACGGGTGCGCCCGATAAAGCGCTTAAGTGCTACGGCACTTTTTAAGGGATATTTCTGTGAAGAATATCCGATTATGAGGTGGTACCGCGAAATTTCGCCCTCTGTTCAAAATGAACAGAGGGCTTTTATTTTTGGAGGATAATATGAAAATTTATGAAGAACTTAAAGCCAGAGGCCTTATTGCTCAGGTTACTGATGAGCCTGAAATAAGAGAGCTCATCAATAACGGCGGTGCAAAATTCTATATCGGCTTTGACCCCACTGCAGATTCATTGCACGTTGGTCATTTTATGGCGCTTTGTCTTATGAAGCGTTTGCAGATGGCAGGCAACAAGCCGGTTGTTCTTATCGGCGGAGGCACCGGTCATATTGGTGACCCATCGGGCAGAACCGATATGCGTTCAATGCTCACAACCGAGATTATTGACCATAACTGTGCCTGCTTTAAAAAGCAAATGGAGCGCTTTATTGAGTTTGGCGAGGATAAGGCAATTATGGTTAACAATGCTGATTGGCTCTTAAAGCTTAACTATGTTGATTTCTTGCGCGAGGTTGGTGCTTGCTTCTCGGTTAACAATATGTTAAGAGCAGAATGCTATCGTCAGCGTATGGAAAAGGGCTTGAGCTTCTTAGAGTTCAACTATATGATTATGCAGTCTTATGACTTTTTGTATCTCCATGACCACTATGGTTGCAATATGCAGTTTGGCGGCGATGACCAATGGAGTAATATGCTTGGCGGAACCGATCTTATCCGCAAAAAGACGGGCGACGATGCTTATGCTATGACCATTACCCTGCTTCTTAATAGCGAGGGTAAGAAAATGGGCAAAACCGCAATCGGCGCCGTTTGGCTTGACC
>JAZOQD010000090.1:0-6391 GCA_045655925.1 Acutalibacteraceae bacterium
ATCCGACTTCCTATACCAACGGTAGCTTGAAGCCGCTGCTTTAGTTGCAGTTCCGGGATACCACATACCGTCAACAATATGAGCATAGTTGATTAAATACTCATTTGGATAAGAACGGTCTGTAATAACACATACTCTACCCGCAGTTGCTAATTTTACGGTCATCTGACCCTTTTGGACTGCACCGGAAGCGAAAACCTCCATAACGGTATCAGTTGTTCCGCAAATAACGGGAGTTCCTGCAGCTAAACCTGTTTGGGCTGCTGCTTTTTCAGTAACAGAACCGATAATATCAGTAGGTTTAACAATTGGCGGCAAAATTTCTTTATCGATACCTGCCAATGCACAGAGTTCATCGTCCCACTGCATTGTATTGTTATCAAAAAGCATACTGCCCTGCGCTTCTATATAATCAGTGCAATAAACATCGGTTAAAGCATATCGGATATAGTCTTTTTCAAAGAAAATTTTTCCGATTTTAGCGAAAATCTCAGGCTCATTTTCCTTAACCCAGATAATTTGCGGCAAAGTCCAGATAGTATCGGGCTTTGAAAAACATTTCTTAACAATCATATCCATTGCTATAGCCTTTAAAGCATCGGACTGAGGCTTACTGCGCGAATCGGTCCAATGAATTGCAGGACGCAAGGGATTAGCGTCTTTATCACATAAAACGGCGGTATGAGTTGCGGAATCAATAGCAACCGCTAAAATATCAGCCGCATCGATACCACTTTTCTTAAACAATTCGGTTGTATCCTCACAAAGAGCCTTATACCAATCCTCAGGTCTCTGTTCGCAGTAGCCCTTATCCGGATGTAAGGTTGGATATTCAACCGAATGCTCGGCAATGATATTGCCCAAGGTATCAATAATCGTTGCCTTAGAAGCTCCGCCGCCAAAATCTATTCCGAGAAGATATTTCATCTTATTCTCCTTTGATTTCGTAGTTTTCGCCTGTAACACCGGGCAATACGCCGCGAGCAATAAGTCCCTCATTCTCAACATGAGCTAATATCCACTTATTCTTGCGGAAAAGGACCTTATCATCATGCTCGTTTTGGAGCGGAATATTGGTTCCCTTAGGAAGACCAACAACGCAACCAAAACCGCTTTTAAGAACTTGACAAGGACAGAAATGCAATGTTGTTGCATAAACCTCAACAGCATCGCCCTTTTCGAGATAAAAAATCTTAAATGTTGAAGAATCAATCTTATTGTCAACAATATCCTGAACCTTGCCCAAAATAAGAACAAGAGGAGTCGTTGCAATATTGATTTCAGAATCCTTATGCCATTCAACTGCATTAAGCTTGTTGCTTGATCCATAGCAATAACCAACCTGAGTCGGCATCTCGCCATAGCAGTCCTCTTCCATTTCCTTAGCAGCTTTAGTTTTCATAAACTCCTCAAGCTCAGGAACATACATAGAACCTGTTTCTGGCATAGGGATTTTATTAGCAACCTCGATAATCTCATCGGTTGAAAGATTATTAAGGACTCTACCGTAAGGGATAAACTCCTTATCGGTAACTTTATAAATTTTAAGATTAGGATTATTTTTAACTATTAACTCGTAGCTCATATTATTTACCCTCCAAAGCTGTTATAATTCTGGTGCAAGAGAAAGTTTCACCTGCATTTATGCACTGAATTCCCTCTTTATGCTCAATAATGCAGTCATCATCAAGGCTTCCGGGAATGCCAAACCAAGGCTCAATGCAGATATAAGGTGCGTTGGGCTTGGTCCAAAGAAGCATAAACGGGAAATTCGGATACTCTAATTTGATTCCTCTGCCGGTTTTTCTGTTAACAAGGCTGCACTCCTCTGATTTAACATCTTTAAATACAAGTGCATCAACTGCAAAGTATTTATAATCAAGCGGTAAAACCTTAGTGTTTTCAATTACAGGGATAGTATCATTACCAATCAAATTACCATGAAGAACATAGCTCTTAAGAGTCTCGTTTTCTTTAAAAATAATATCATATTCTTCAATGCCTTCAGGGCAAGCGTATCCCTCATGAGCGCCAACAGAGAAGAACATTTTATCGTTATTGATATTTTTAATATCATAGTCAACCTGAACCTTATCATTAAACAAGGTATAGGTTACTCTGAACTCAAAATCATAAGGGAAGGAAACCTTAGTTTCATCAGTTGCAGTAAGCAATAAGGTTGCTTTATTATCAGCAACACTCTCAACTGCAAAATCCATATTTTTTGCAAAGCCATGCTTAGAAAGAATATATTCCTTTCCGTTAAGGATATATTTATCATCCTTTAATCCGCCTGCTATCGGGAAAAGATGTGGAGCACTCGATGCCCAAAAGTTAGGGTCACCCACCCAAAGAAACTCAACATTATTTACGGTGAAGCTCTTCATCTCTGCGCCGCGCTCGTTTATTTTAAGAACAGCGTTTTCATTCTTTAAAACTACCATTTTAACTCTCCTTAAATATACAGAAGTGCCGAAGGGACATAAATACCCCTTCGGCTAAAAATTACTTATTTGCAACCCAATCATGCTCAGGGTCATTACTTCTGTTAAAGCCCTGATAATCACCGGCCATAAGCCAGAGGAAGTAGGTCTGATAACCCGGGGTTGAAACGGTGGTATGATAACCAACGGGGAACTCTACGAGTTCATCATTTTTAACGCGGTATGCTTCGTCAATCTCGCCGTCAGCAGTATAGAGGCACTGAACAGCAAAGCCTTGCTTGGGGTCGAAAAGGAAGTAATAAATTTCCTCTGCGATGCACTCAGTAGGCATATTGTCCTCATCATGCTTATGAGGCGGAAAACCTGCCCAGTTACCCTCGGTAACATAGCATTCGCCAATGGTTAAAACCTTGGCATTGGTTGTTCCATCAATAATAAAGCTGGTTTCTCTTTCATAAGGAACTTTTCCAAGGAGTTTGAGAGGAACACGGTCCTCACGAAGAACCTGAGGCTCGGTTTTTTCTGCAACAGGAGTTGCGCAAACTGCAATCTTAATATGGTCAATAGCCTCGATGGTGAGTTCCTGCTCTTTAGGCATATAGAAACTTTCTGCTTTTTTGTTCTCGAAAACAGTCATTCTGTTACCAATGTTTTCCCATTTGGTATCAGCAAAAGCAACGTTACAGTGGCCCTCAAGCATAATAAATGCAGTTTCTTTATCATAGGTATTGAAACCGAGGCTCTCGCCTGCATCAAGCTCGATAATGCCGAACTCTAATTTCTTTAATGAGCACTCACCTATTTTGCAGATGGGTGTATAACCCTTTGCAGGAATATAAGACTTTTTATAATTCATAACCGTTCCTCCTTAAAAATTCAATGGTTGTATCAAAATCGGGGACGCTCTCACGAGCACCGACTCCTGTGCACTTAATGGCCGAAACAGCGCTACTGAAATGGCAGCACTGCAAGGGAGAAAATCCGCGAACTACTGCCGAAGCAAAAGCACCGTGGAAAATATCTCCTGCACCGTTAGAGTCCTTAACCTCAACGGGATAGCAAGGATATTCAGTGATTTTTTCGCCGTCATAAATTAAGCCGCCCTTGCTTCCGCGGGTAACAACAACATACTCCGGTGAATACATTTCATAAAGCTTCTTAGCAGCATCTGCGGCGTTACTTTCGCCGGTGTGACCAATAGAAAACTCCTCAGAAGGAATCATAATATCGGTTAAAGTCAAAAGCTTATCAACATTAGGATAAAGGCCTCCGCAGTCATAAAGCACCTTAACGCCGCTTTCACGGGCAATTTTAGCAGCTTCTACTGCAGCATCCATTTCATTACCGTCAACCATTAAAACCTCGGCCGATTTGATAGCCTCAATCTTTTTATCATCAAGCTTAAGCGCAGGTAAATCGCCCTTATCAAAAACGCAGGTTCTTGTTGCCTTTTCAGTATTAAGCCAGATGCATGACTGGAATGCTCTGTAGCCTTTTAGTAAATCTATATTATCGGTTTTTACACCATATTTTTCGAAATCTGTTTTCAAGAAGCTTCCGGTTGAATCATCGGATAAAACACCGATAAATTCAGAAGAAACTCCTAATTTTGATACTGCAACGATGCCTGACGCGGTAGGACCGCCGCCAACAAGTTTTGTTGAGTCAGCGCGCAGCTTAGTATCTTCTTTCGGGAACTGCGGAATGGTAATAAGAGTATCCATTACGCAAGCGCCAATACCAACGACCTTACTCATTTTTTGAACATCCTTTCAGATGAAAAAAATTCTTTAGAATATGCTCTGCACACTGCCGCAGTTTCCCGCAGCAGTGTGCATAATTGATGATTACGCCTTGCCGTTAGATCCGACAAGCTCGATTTTAGTTAATGCAAACTCTTTAACTGCTTCGATAGGTCTCTTCATAAAGTTATCAACTGCGATAGCGCGGTCGGGCTTTACAATATCCTCAGCGATGCAATCAAGATATGCATAACAAACATCGGTTGCGATGTTTACTTTACGGATACCTGCGGCAACTGCTGCCTTGATTTCAGCATCGGGAACACCCGAACCGCCATGAAGAACAAGTGCAGTATTGTTGGTTGCCTTTCTGATATCCTTAATTCTCTCAATATCCAGCTTGGGCGGCTTTTTATAGCGGCCATGAGCTGTTCCTACCAAAACAGCAAGAGCTGTTACGCCGGTTTTTTCGACAAATTCTTTGGCATCCTCAGGAACGGTAAATTCATCCATAGAATCATCGTTAACTGTGCCAACATGGCCAAGCTCGCCCTCAACACCAACACCGAGATACTCGCAGGTTTCGACAACTCTACGAGTTGCGGCAATATTTTCCTCAAAAGGTAAAGCAGAACCATCAAGCATAATGCCTGTTGCTCCGTAACGGAGGGCTCTTGTTACCTCGAGTTCAGAAGGACCATGGTCAAGATGGAAGCATACGGGCACCGAAGCCTTTTTGGCTGCGGCAAGAATTACCGGAGAGAGATAATATCCTGTTTCTTCTTTGAAAAGACGCGGATATACCTGTAAAATAACAGGTGCTTTAAGCTCCTCTGCGGCGGCAATAACGCCCATACAGGTTTCCATATTATAAACATTAAAAGCAGGGATTGCATAACTGCCTTCTTCTGCCATGTTTAAAATTTCCTTTAAACCGACAAGCATTTAAAACACTCCTTATTTTGCAGCAGCAAGGATAAGCTCTTCAATAGCAATAACCTTCTTGCCTTCAGGAGCATTCTTCTTTAATGAAGCATACTCAGAAACAGAAGCGGTAACAATGGTATCAGCACCAACGTTGATAGCGTTAGTCCAACGCTCTTTTGCAACGAGGTCGGTAACAAGCGGATTATAAATAGCCATAATGGAACCGCCTGCCCACATTGTATCTTTTTTGTTTAAAAGCATTTCATTAAGTTCTGCACAAGCAGCAATGATTGCTCTTGCATCATCAGTTTCCTCAAGGTCACGAGCAAGCTGATAAGGATCCTGATAAACAACCTTAGCACCGGTGTTCTTAACTGCAAGCTTGCCGTCCTTAATAAGAGCAGCAACAAAAGCAGTATAAGTAACAACACCATTTAACTCAACGCCATACTCTTTATACTCGCGAACGAATGCCTTGGCATCCTGAGGATCAAAAGCAATAACGGTTGCGAAACCATTAAGAGCAGCAGCGCAATCAGCCATCTGTTTCTTGGTTTCATCAGCTGCGCCGATAAGCCAATCAAGAGCAGCGCCCGAAGCAGGTTCATCAGCCAAAACGGTGAACTTAACATTTGCTTTTTCAAGAGCCTTGATAGCGTTAACTGCAGCAGCAGGAACATTGTATCTTGCCTCTGCACCGAGGAAAAGAACTGTGTCAGTTGCAGCAGCGTGAGCAGCAATAGCAGCAGCTAAATCCTTGTCGAGCTCAGTTACGCCATAAGCATTTCCGGTTTCTAAAACTTTATCAACAATAGCGTTGATATAATCAGGAGTTTCACCATTCAAAGCAAGGTTAAGGCGAACGTCTTTGGTAAATACAGTGGGGTCCCAACCGGTTGCGCAATCCTTGGTGCATCCGCCGCACATCTGACACTCATAGATGTTATCGATAACATCAGGAGTCATCTTAGCGCCATCGCGGTTAACCAATGATAATGCAAGTGCACGTGCACGGGAAGTGTTTCTCTCCTGACCGGTAGCATTTCCGACAGGGCAGATATGACGGCACATCCAGCAGAAGCGGCATGCATCAACAATCTGTTTACTTTTTTCAGACATATACATAACTAATTACCTCCCCTATCAGATTAAAGTCCGAGCTTGAACGGGTTCATAATACCGTTCGGGTCGAGCTGTTTCTTAATGCCTTCGAATACCTGCATTGCAAGGCCATACTGTTCCTTCATAAGACGGCCAAGCTTAATACCAACACCATGG
>JAZOQD010000091.1:0-7049 GCA_045655925.1 Acutalibacteraceae bacterium
CAGGGTCAAATCCTATTTTTTTGGCGAGCATCGGAAGCGAACATCCGACAAGATTTGCAATTATTACCGTTGCAAGAAGCGTAACGGAAACCACCGCCGCCACTCCAAAGCCTTCTCCGTCGAGAAGCATCATTTTTGCAAAATTCGCCGCCGTAAGAGTAAGACCGCATAGAAGCGATACGCGAAGTTCTTTCCATATAACTCTGAATAAGTCGGAAAACTCAACATCTCCAAGTGAAAGACTTCGTATAATGGTTACAGACGATTGTCCACCTGCGTTACCGCCCGTTCCCATAAGCATTGGAATAAAAGCAACGAGCGCGGGGAACGCGGTTAACGCGCCCTCAAACGAGGTTATAATACCTCCCGTTAAGGTTGCCGAAACCATAAGCAGCAAAAGCCAAGGAATGCGGGTTAGCCAAATACTGAAAACGCCCGTTTTTAAATAGGGCTTATCGGTAGGCGTGATAGCCGCCATCTTTTCAATATCCTCTGTTGCTTCTTCTTCGATGACATCGATAATATCATCGACTGTGATAATGCCGACTATTCGGTCATCATTATCAACAACGGGAAGTGCTAGTATATCATACTTTGAGAATGTTCGGCTGACATTTTCGATATCCTCGTTAACATGAACGCTGATAACATTGGTTTCCATTATTTCCGAAACCTGCTGCTCCTCAGAGGCAATCAGCAAATCACGAACCGAAACCGTTCCGATGAGGCGGCGCTTCTCGGTAACATAGCAGGTATAAACCGTTTCTTTGTCAACGCCCTCGCGGCGAATCTTTTTAAAAGCCTCAGCTACAGTTAAATCCTTATTGAGCGAAACATATTCAACCGTCATAATACTGCCGGCGCTATCGTCGGGGTATTTCAGCAGTTCGTTTATCTGCTTTCTGACGGTTGGCGATGCGGTTTTTAAAATTCTTGCAACAACGTTTGCAGGCATTTCCTCAATAATATCAACCGTATCATCAAGCCATAGGTCACTTATAACCTGTTTCAGCTCGGTATCACTAAAGCTTTTAATCAAAAGCTCCTGCGTTTCGCTCTCCATATAAGCGAAAACCTCACTCGCAAGGTCTTTAGGGAGAACCCTGTAAATAACAGGGATATCCTTTTCCTCTAATTCTTCAAAAAGCGGCGCTATATCCGCCTCGTTCATCTCTGAAAGAATTTCTTTAACCTTGCCTAATTTTTTCTGCTCGACTAAAGAAATTATTTCCTCTAAAAGCATTTCTTTTTCTTCCATTTTCCCTCTCCTTTACTTTTTTAAAATAAAGAAGGATGACCGCTAAAGCAAACAGCAATCATCCTAAGGGCCAAACTTCAGAAGGAATAAAAATTAAAGAGAAAAAAGGACTTTGCCCGTTTTCCCTATATTCCCTCGAGGTTCAAGCCCCATACTACTACCGGACGCGTCCATTTTCTCACCACCTAAAATTTGTTTTTTTAAAATTATAATGGTTAAATCTTGATTAGTCAACAAAATTATGAGATAACAAGGCCCGAATTTTTAAGCACGGTTTTGCCCTGCTTAGATAAAATCCAGTTATAGAGAAGCCTTGTTTTTGAATCAACTGCCTCGCTATGCTTAATCGAAACTGCAACATCGGCAGTCCAGATATAACTTCCATTTAAAATTGTTTCATTAGAAGCCGCTATTTTGTTAATGTTAAGCACCTTGATTTTGCCGTTTTTTTCAACCGATTTTGTTGAAAGCTCGGAATAGAAACAATAGCCTAATGACCCCGGGCGGTTATCATAATCAATGGGTGAAGTATATTCACCGTTAGCGGTCATAATAATGCTTAAGGGCTGCTTATATCCCGAATAATCTGGGTTAAAGGTGTTATCAAAAATATTCTTGATAGTTGTGCCCTCGGTTGCCGAAAAAGCAAATATTTCTCTATCCTCAAAGCCTAATTCTTTCCAATTATTTATCTTGCCCGAATAAATGGCTTTTATATTTTCGGCAGTCAGGTTATTAGCCGTGTTTTTACTGTCAGTAACAAAAATAAGCGCATCTTTGGAAAACTCGGTCATTTCAAAAGCGGTATTAGCGTTAAGCAAGCCTTGAACGGTTTGGGAATCAGGCTGAAATGCAATAACCATACTGCATTCGCCATCTTTCAAAGCATCATAAGCCGCTTTAACGCTCGGTTTTCTTATAATCAGACCCGAAATATCATTACTTCCCAAAGCCACCTTGGCAATAATCTGACCTGCCGCCTCGGTTGCGCCCGTTACGGCGATTTTCGGAAAGGTTTCATAGGTAAAGCTAATGCTCCCGTATGCCTCTCTGGGCTTTTCCTTGTTGCAAGCGCAAAGAGCACAAAGAAGCAACCCTGTGGTAAGCAAAATGGCTAATAGCTTTCTCATTCCGCCCACCCCCTTGCACATTTGAGCACCTTTTCTAACTTATCGTTATAAACGGTTATGAACTCATCGTCATAAACTGTCAGGTAATTGCCGAAAACCTCCATATAGGAGCAATTTTGGAACAAGAACTGCTTTTTCTCGGGGTCATAAAGAGAGTAACCCTTCGTGCTTTCAAATGTTCCTTTGAAAATAATGTATTTCCCGTTCAAAAAAGTGTTATTATACTCGTATTTCATCCAATCGGTCTTTTCGCCCGTTGTTCTGTTAAATACGAGAATAGCGTTTTCGCTTTTGTTTGAAACTACCGCGTAAAGCTCGGTTGCCTTAACTAAATCGCCAAACTCGGTAAAGCTTATTATAGTCTTGCCATCCTCATTAAAGAAATCGGTGACATTACTGTAGGTTGAATAGAAAAGTCCGTTCTGACCGCTTAAAACATCGGGGAATTTGCCCGTTGATGCGCAAACAAGCGGTTTATTGGTTTCGGAGAATAAGAACTCCGCCCTATTAGTATCTCTTGAAATTTTTCTGTAAATAATGCTTTTTGAATCAATTATGGTAACATCAGAATTTTGGCACATAACTCTGGTTACCATTTTGCCAGTTTTATCAAAAACGGTCCAACAAGCCTCCTCCTCACAGAGATAGTAGCCCTTAGAGGAATAATACTTGATTTCTGTATATTTAGGGCTAAGCAGATATGTTCCATCGGTTTTAATGACGCCGTAGAGGCCCTCCTCGGCAGAAACGATGGCAAGCCCCTCATTAAACTCGCCCGCATAAAGAAAAGGAGTAAACTGAATTTCGCCCTTTTTGTTGATATAATAGTTTTCAACCGTTTCAGTATCTTGGGCAGGGTCCTTAACCTTAACGGTTACGGGAATAAGCCCGTCAGAAAAATTGCCAAAGGTTATATCTGTATTGGGCGCAACGGTTAGCTCCTTGTTAAAGGTAAAGAGCCTTTTGCCGTTGGCATTATGAAAATCATAATAGAAAAAGGGAGTTAAGACACCGTTTCTGTAAAGACGGATGGGACGGCGAACCGCAAATATTCCGCCACCCATAACATCCAACATAAAGCCGCCCTCTTTAATATCAAGAATCCAGCTTCCGTCAGATTTCATAACGGCGCGCTTGCCTGCCACCGAGCCGTCTGTTCCCGTTCCAATTTCATAAACAAAGGTGCCGTCGCCTATATCACATTTTCTAACATATGTAAAAACGGCATCACAGACTATAGTTCCGTCAGTTTTGCAAAAGCCGTAAACCGGAATTGTAACGGTAGCGGCAACCAAGGGGTCAGTCGGAGTATAGGTTAAATATTTTCCAACAAAGGGAATCAGCTCGCCATAATCTTTAGAGGCGGCTATGGAGGTTTTGTATGTTTCAAAAAGACGGGAAATAAGCTCACCATCTGATTTTTCGGAGGCTATATCGGTTGGAGTTTCTCTAAGCTCAAAAAAAGCCTCATTACCTGTTTTAACTTCAACATCCTTACAACCGACAAACAAGCCCGAAAACGCCAAAACAAAGCACATCAATAAACAAAGCTTCTTAATCAAAACGACTCCCCTCCTCTATAAATTTATAATATTTATTCGATTATAACATTATATCTTTCAATTTACAAGTTGACTATTTTAAACTTTTTTCGTATAATATTTAAAAATAAATAATTTCTTTATATTAGGAGGATTATTATGGAAAGATTTATTGTTATGCATGATATCGATATGGCTGATTTTATGCAAACTCTTGATAAATGCCAGGGCGATGTTTTTCTTGAAACAAGCGAAGGCGATGTTCTTAACCTTAAGTCAAAGCTTTGTCAGATGATGGGCATCGCAAACATTATGCGCGGCGCTATTATTCAGGAGGCAACTCTTCGTTGCGCAAACCCTGAAGATGAAAGCCTTTTGTTCCGCTTTAATCTCTATAAAGAGGTTCCCGGCAAAAACGAAGAGGACGATGAAGACGAATAATCGAACATTAAAATCCCCTATACCTGATAACAGGTATAGGGGATTTTTTTAATCAACAAAATCAACATTATATTTTTCTGACCAATAATCGAACTGAATAAGCCACGCTATAAGCTGTGGAGTTGACATTAGCTGACCGAACCAAGTCACATCCTCGCCGGACAGAACATCTATTAAAACCTCTTTTTCCAAAACATCGGACAAAATTCCCTTTTTGGAAAGCCTCATTTTAAGCATATCGGTAACAAGCTGCTTATATAAAGGATTATGGGTTTTAGGATAAGGGCTTTTCTTACGATAAAGTATTTTATCGGGAAGCCAATCCTTCATTGCGCGTCTTAGCAGCGCCTTTTCAACACCGTTTTCGAACTTGATTTCCCAAGGAACATTATAAACATACTCTAAAATTCTATGGTCGGCAAACGGAACGCGAACCTCAAGGCCACTATACATACTCATTCTGTCTTTTCTTTCGAGCAAGGAGGTCATAAAATACTGAACCGAAAGGCAGGTGGCGATTCTTGAGGTTTTCATGCTCTCGCTATCGCTGGGCAAGGTTGGACAACTGCGAATAAATTTCTTATACTCGTTTGATAAATATTCATACCCCTCAGATGCTAATGAAAACGATTCATTAAAAAGCCTTGCTCTTTCTAAGGGCGCATGTATCCATGGGAAAAAGTCGCGATAAAGCATTTCAGACCTATAAAACCAAGGATAGCCACCGAATATTTCATCGGCGCATTCACCCGAAAGCGCAACGGTATGCCTCTTTTTAACCTCACTGCAGAAATATAAAAGTGAGGAATCAATATCAGCCTGACCAGGAAAATCTCGAGCCTCGGTTGCTGAAATCAAAGCCTTAGCAACCGTTTTATTGGGTGCGGTTAAAACTGCATGGTCGGTTCCGAGCCATTCCGAAAGATAAATTGCAAAATCATCATCGCCCTGCGGCTGAAACAATGATTTTTTAAAGCTTTGCTTGTTGCCCTCATACTCGAATGAATATGTTGATAAAACCTCTCCGTTTTTGCGGTATATTTCGGCGGCAAGCGCAGTTAAAACCGAGGAATCAAGACCGCCTGATAAGAATGTGCATAAAGGAACATCGCTGACTGTCTGCCTTTTTACTGCATCTGACAAAAGGAATGCGGTTTTTTCTGCAGCATCATCGGCAGAATCGGTGAAGACCTTTGCCTCTAACTTCCAATAGTTTTTTATTTTTAAACCATCTTTAGAAAAGGTTCCGCACTCTGCAGGCTTTAGTTCTTTAATATCCTTAAAAACCGACCTTCCTCCAAGCGTTACGGGGGTTAAGAAAATCAACTGCCAAAGTCCCTCTTTATCTACTTTAGGGCTGACTTTTGGATGCTTTAAAAGCGCTTTTATTTCGGAGGCAAAGACAAATTCGTCAGATAAATCGCAATAGAAAAACGGCTTAACGCCAAGTCTATCACGCGCAAAAAACACCTTTTTTTCTTTTATATCGTAAACTGCAAAGCTAAAAATTCCGTTAAGCATTTTGGGGCAATCATCACCATAAATTATATAACTCCAAAGCACAACCTCAGTATCGCAATTGGTTTTAAAGGTTGCTCCCCTTTTTAATAGCTCAAAGCGCAATTCGGGACAGTTATAAATTTCTCCGTTATAAACTATAACATAACTCTTACCCGCAAAAGAAGCAGACATCGGTTGTCTGCCGTTATGAACATCCATAACCGCAAGTCTGTTATGATGAAGACAAACAAAATCATCTGAATACTGCTCGGTTGCATCAGGGCCTCTGCTTTTCATTGTGCTACCCATAATGCTAATAAGCTTTTCATCGGGTCTTTTACTGTTATCTATCATTCCACATATAGAGCACATAATATCACCTCAATTTTTTCCTCTTATATTTTATGAAAAGGATTTATATATTGTGATTTTAGTATTACCCTAAATTTATACAAAAAGCCGACTGCATAACTCTTTTTTCTAAATGATATGCAATCGGCTTTTATTATTTGATTTCAGGAAGCCCTGCAATGCTTGTTGCAAGCGATAAAACACCTGCGAGCAATGATGCACTGAAAACTGCAAGCCAGTTAACCTCTACTATTAACGCCGAGGTTCCAACCGTTGCAACAAAGGTTTGAGCAACTGTTTTGAGCGCCCTTATTCCTGCGGCCTTAAGCCATTTTAAAGCCTTTTCGTTCAAAATTATCCTCCTATTTGTATCTGTTGAAAGTTTTCTAAATCGGTAACCCTTTGGTTAATAGCGCTCAGCCTTTCCTCAATAACGGGAATCCTTCTTGTAAAAGAATTATGCTCATCCACCTTTTTTTCAAGTTGTTTGAGTCTGAATTCCGTCAGCTTGCTCGAAGCTATAATTCCGCCAAAAGAACCTATGGCAGTTCCCGCAAAGGCTATAAGCGCAACAATTATTTCTATTGCCATTTTCTAAACCCCCAAAATTTTCTTCCAGGTATTTAATCCGACTGCTCCGTCGGCGGTAAGACCCATCAGCTTCTGCCATTTTATAACTGCGGCTTTAGTGTCCTTGCCGAACTTTCCGTCAGCTTTAACGCCAACTGCAGTCTGAACGAGCTTTGTAAGGCTTTTGTATTTATAGGTTACGCGCTTTTTGCAGATTGCTTTTCTTGCAACCGCTTCGCATTCTTTGCCCCAAATCCC